>JAKAIY010000223.1 GCA_021814145.1 Chloroflexota bacterium | reverse complement strand
CCGTCGCAGACGCCACCGCCTGGCGCGGCGCCCGCGCGGGAGCGGGGCATGCTTCACCCTGGCGGGGGCGCCGCCCGGCCAGCGCAGACGCCGGGAACGCCGCTCTGGCCAGCGGAAGGGTCGCGCCCGGCGCAGACGCCAGGAACACCGCCCGCCCAGCCAGGGCCGTCCGCGCCAGCGCCAGGGACGGCCCCGCTGTGGCCGCCGGCGCCGGAGCGGCCAGCGGGCGGATCGAACGGCCAGTTGCGGCGGTAGGGTGGCGGACGGATGAAATCGCGCCTGAGGGCGGCCCGCTCCGCCACAAAACGCGCCGCTGGCCCAGGCGCGGCGGGATGGAGCGCGATGAGGAGGCCTGGCGCGCGGGCCACGACTTCCGCTCCCCATTCCTCCGGGGAGCGGGAAAACACATGGGTGGCGTTGCGGCGGGTGGCGCTGGCCGGGGCGGGGATCGAGGCGTTCCTGCTGGCGCTGTATGTGGTCGCGCCGCTGGGCGGGGTGACACAGACGATCTCGCCGCTGGCGCGGGTGTGGCCCTGGCTGCTGTGGCCGGCGCGGGCTGTGTTCGGCGCGACGCTGGTGGATGCGAGCGTCACACCATCGCAAGGATGGGCGCAACTGGCGCTGTTCGTGGCGCTGCTGGTCGGGGCGAGCCTCGCGTGGGGGCTGGCGGTCTGGCGGGCGCGTGAGGCGGGCGCGGCGGACTGGGTGGAACGCTGGGGGCTGTGGCTGGCGCTGGGTGGCGCGGCGCTGATGGGCGTGACGCTGGCGCTGCTGCCGTCGCTGCCGTCGGATGATGTCTTCTCCTATATCCTTTATGGGCGCATCAGCGCGCTGCATCACGCGAACCCGCTGGTCGCCGCGCCGTCGGACTTTCCGCATGATCCGTTCCTGTCGCTGGTCTACTGGCAGACAACGCGGTCAGTCTACGGGCCGGTCTGGCTGGGACTGTCGGCGGTTGTGGCGCGGCTGGCGGAGGCGCTCGGCGGCGGGCTGGCGGCGTATGTGGCGCTGTTCAAGCTGGTAGGGCTGGCGGCGCATCTGGCGAATACCGCGCTGGTATGGGCGATCCTGGGGCGGCTCGCGCCCGGGCGGCGGCTGGCGGGCGCGCTGTTCTACGGCTGGAGCCCGCTGTGCCTGCTGGAGTTCAGCGCGAGCGCGCACAACGACGCGGTGATGCTGCTCTTCCTGCTGCTGGGGATTTATGCCCTCGCGCGCGGCTGGGAGGTGGCGGGGCTGGCGCTGATCGGCCTGTCTATCGCGACGAAAGTCACGCCGGTGGCGCTGCTGCCGCTGTATGGCGGCTACGTGGTCTGGCGGGCGCGGGCGGCGGGTGAGCCGTGGGCGCGGGTGGCGCTGGCGCTGGCGTGGCGCGCTGGCGTGGTGGCGCTGACGGTCGCGCTGGCGACAGCGCCGCTGTGGGCCGGGCCGCGCACGTTTGGGGCGCTGCTTTTCTCGCCACCCGCGCAGCAGCTCGATAATTCGCTGCTGGAGTCAGTCTCGTGGCCGCTGCGCTGGCTGGCGCAGGGGGCGTTTGGCCTGAGCGTGGACCAGGCGCGGACCGTGGTGGAGACAGGGCTGAAGGCGCTGGCGCTGCTGGCCTTTACCGGATTGTGGCTGTGGGAGTTCCGGCGGACGCGGTCGCTGGAAGGGACGCTCACAGCGTGGGGCTGGGCGCTGCTCTGGTTCGCGCTGGTGGCCAGCGGGTGGTTCTGGCCGTGGTATGTCACCTGGGTGGTGGCGCTGGCGGCGGTGGCACCGTGGGGGCGCTTGCAGGTGGCGACCGGGCTGCTCGCAGGCGGCGCGCTGACGCTCTACGGCTTTCTGCCGCTTCAGGCGTCACCGGTGTATGGCTACCGCTCGGTGGTGGCCTTTGGCCCGGTGGTGGCGTACCTGGCCTGGCAGGGATGGCGGGCGCGGCGCGGCTAGCGGCCGCTGGCGTGGGGTACAATCAGTTGGGCCATATTACTGGACTACATTATTGGTTCGTGCGTAACATAAGAATTCAAAGAACGTCGTTATGTTTACGACGATGATATGAGGTGATCGGGACCGTGGACGGCAGAGAACAGGCGCGGCGCGCGCGCTCGCGTGGAGTGTGTGTGCTGACGCATGGCATTAATGGTGTTCCTGATGATTTGGAAGAGTTAGGCGCGGCGCTGCGCGAGCGGGGCTACGCGACCGAGTTTCTGACGCTGCCGGGACACGGGACGACGATTCACGATATGGCGCGGAATGGCTGGGAGGAATGGCTGGAGGCGGTGGAGGACGCCGCGGATGTGGCGCTCGCGGGGGAAGCGGAGGCTGACGGACGCCCGGTATTCCTGGTCGGGCATTCGCTGGGAGCGGCGCTGACGCTGGCGGCGGCCTCGCGGCGCCCGGCGCTGGGAGGCGTGGTGGCGATGTGCCCGCCGGTGCGGCTGGCGGGCTCGCTGGAGCCGGCGGTCGGGACATTGCGGCGGGTAACGCCGTTCATCCCGGCGTGGGGCGAGGATATTCGCGACCTGAAGCGGCGGCTGATGACCCGGCGGGGAACCTACCACTGGACCCCGACATCGTCGCTGCATTCCATGCTCCAGGCGCTGCCAGGGCTGCGGCTCCAACTCCCGGAGGTGACGGCGCCGTCGCTAGTGATCACGGCGCGGCACGATCATGTCGTCCCCATGCGCGACGCGCGCGAGGCGTATGAGCTGCTGGGCGCGGAGCACAAGCGGCTGCTGGTGCTGGAACGCTCATACCACGCGGTGGCGCGCGATGTCGAGCGGTATACGGTCTTCGAGCAGGTAGCAGGGTTCTGCGATGAGGTGGCGTCGGCGTGGCCAGCGCGCCCATCGCGACCGGAGACCCTTTCAGAGGAGCTCTCGGCGTAGGACTTGGGGCGCCGCCGCCTTGACGGAAGAAGCGCCGCGCCAGTACCTTCAGCGCGCCGGGCGAAAAAACACGGAAAGCCTCTTGACGGGCGCTCCGCATTGTGGCATACTCATCTATGCCGCCGCGAAAGTGGCCCGCGACAACAACGGTTTCGCACCGGAAGTCGCGACATGGCGCAGGCCCGTGTTGAACGTGATCTGAGCTGTGTGGCTGAGCGTATCGTCCGCCAGCGCGCGCGTCCCCACGCGCCCCTCCTGGTGAGCGATCTGGGTCTGATAGCCCGTTTGGTACTTATCCCAAGACCGTGTGACGTGACAGTGGTCGCGTCCGTCTGGAATGAGGACAGTCGAGCGAGCGCTTCTTCCCCATCATCTCGCGCAAGACGCGCGGCGCCAGTTTCGAAACGTCGCATTTTGCATGTGCGACCCCGAAACAAACGCTTGACACGATGTGCGAAGTATGATATGCTCATATGGCGCTCTGAAATAGGGCGGCGATGCGGGTGCTCCAGAAGGGGCGTTCGCAAGCGAGACAGCACGTTGACAATTGAAGAGTGAGTAGCAGCGTAAAGCACACGGGAACAGCGCGCAAGCGCTGAAGTGGGCTCCTCGCGATGGCGTTCGCGCCACGCGAGGGAAACCTGTCAAATAGGCGCAGGATCACAAGCAACAACATAAAAGGTAGCGATATCTTTAATGGCGAGTTTGATCCTGGCTCAGGACAAACGCTGGCGGCGTGCCTAACACATGCAAGTCGAACGGGGTGTATTCCTTCGGGGATGCGCCGAGTGGCGGACGGGTGAGTAACACGTGGATGACGTGCC
>JAKAIY010000222.1 GCA_021814145.1 Chloroflexota bacterium | reverse complement strand
CTTCTCGCATGGGCTGACCGTCGGCCACCGCTCGCACCAAGCGTTCTTTCAGATCGGTCGAATAGGCGCGCATGCCGCTCTATCCCGCATCACTCGTGCCTGTCTCTGCTTTTCGTAAGTTGCTCTAAAATTCCCTTTTTCCAGCCGTGCGAAACTAGGGCGCGTGGCGGGGCCAGTACTAGTCCCGCCACGCGCCCTGCGATGTATAGGTCGCGCCCCCGCCATCAGCCTGGAGGCCACTGGAGCGGGCGGCCTCCGAGCAGATGCAGATGCAGATGGAAGACAGCCTGCCCCGCGTCTGGCCCCACATTCCACACCAGACGGTAGCCACTCTCCGCTACGCCTTCATGCCTGGCGACCGCGTTCGCCGCCTGGACAAGCGCCAGCAGGAGGTCGCCATCATGAGCCTCCGCCGCGGCGATGTCACGGATATGCGTGCGCGGAATAATCAGCGCGTGCGCTGGGGCCTCCGGATTGATGTCGCGGAAGGCGATTACCCGCTCATCTTCGAAAA
Source organism: Chloroflexota bacterium (assembly GCA_021814145.1). Classification (GTDB taxonomy): domain Bacteria; phylum Chloroflexota; class Ktedonobacteria; order Ktedonobacterales; family JADMIN01; genus JAKAIY01. Next base: position 3,202 of record JAKAIY010000222.1, on the reverse strand, counting down.
TGAACGCGCTGGGGATCTCACCGGCGACAATGCGGCAAAAGACGCACGTTTCATCCCGCGTCAGGCTCTCAGCCATACGCGATGCGCTCCTGATTCTTTATTAAGAGCGGATAATCTGGATAAACTCGGATGGCGTCGCGTTGAAGCGGTCGTGCAGGAACGCGCGCCCCAGAGGGGTAAAGAACAGCAGGAACCCTAGCGCCAGCGATCGTTGCGCCGCGCTCAGCACGCGCGCCTCGCCCCACAAGGGGTAGCGCCGCGCGCGGAGCTGGGCCGCCAGCGCCACCAGCGTCACCACCGCGACAGGAGCCAGCACCACTAGCGCCACCGTCACGCCATCGCGCGCGAGGCCCGCCACAGGAGCCGGGCGCGCCACGAATATCGTGAGATACAGCGCTGACGCCATCGCCATCGCGCCATAGATGAATTGCGACAGCCGCAGCAAGGCGCGCGGTCTGCGCAATGTCACCGCTGTCATCCCCAGCGGACCTACACCCCAGTATACCAGCGACGGATCGCGCAGGATCACCGCGAGCCGGTACGCGACGTGATAGGCGAGCAGACAGACGAGCGCCGCCAGAACCAGATAGAAGGGGTTAATATGAATACCCATGCCCGCCTCCCTGGGAAAAGGCCGTCGCCGCGGCGTCCCTTCTCCAAATACCTGCTGCCTTCAATCCTTATAAACGTATAAGGCCGCCTGAGCGTCCTGCCAAGTCTCCAATCCTCTTCGCTTTGCGCGGGTCCTCGCGCGCCCGGCTAAAAGCGCGCTCATCCACGATACGTGCGGGACGCCCCGCGCGTTACGCGCAGTGTGTCGGCGCCTGAATACTCAGGTCAAGCCGCCTTGCATACCATAGGGGGGTATGGTATAGTCTCACAAGAGGTTTCGGCGCGACACCATGCGCTATCATCTCAATCAGCGGGCGCCGGCTTCCCGCCCGCGCAAGCGGGTTTTGTGGCGGTGGCTTCAGAGGCGCGATCCCGATCATCCGCCACGGCGCTTTCAGCATGGATTTTGAGGAGGGTCTGCTATCATGACCAGTGAGACGGAGACAACCGGCGCGACGCCACTCTATGATGTTGTGGTGATCGGGTCGGGTCCCGCTGGATATACCGCGGCGATCTACGCCGCGCGCGCCAACCTGCGCACGCTCGTCCTCCAGGGCGAGCAGCTCGGTGGCCAGTTGATGATTACCAGCGAAGTCGAGAACTACCCCGGCTTCGAGGAAGGCGTCCTTGGCCCGGAGCTCATGGACAAGATGGAGAAGCAGGCCCGCCGTTTCGGCGCCGAGATGGTCCCGCAGGACGTCACCCGTGTAGACTTCTCCCAGCGCCCCTTCAGGCTCTGGACCTACAACAAGGAATACACAGGGCGCGCGGTCATCATCGCCACGGGCGCCAGCGCCAAGTGGCTGGGTCTGCCCAATGAGCAGCGGCTCCAGGGCCGCGGCGTCAGCGGCTGCGCCACTTGCGACGGCTTCTTCTTCCGCGAGAAGGAAATCGCTGTCGTTGGCGGTGGCGATACCGCGATGGAAGAGGCCCTCTTCCTGACCCGCTACGCCTCGCGGATCCACCTGATCCACCGCCGCGATAGCTTCCGCGCGAGCAAGATCATGGCGCAGCGCGTCATGACGCACCCCAAGATCACCATCCACTTCAATCGCGCAGTCGAGGACGCGCTCGGCGAGAACGCGGTCGAGGGCGTAGTCCTGCGCGACACTGTGACTGGCGCGACAGAGACGCTGCCGGTCCAGGGGCTTTTCATCGCCATCGGCCACCAGCCCAACACCAGTCTCTTTCAGGGCATCCTGGAGATGGACGCCGTTGGCTACCTCAAGCCTGTTGAGCGCACAATGACCAGCATTCCCGGCGTCTTCGTCGCTGGTGATGTGGACGACTCGCGCTACCGCCAGGCCGTCACCGCCGCTGGCGAGGGCTGCCGCGCCGCGATTGACGCCGAGCGCTGGCTGGAGGAGCAGGGCGAGGTAAACCCTGACACGGCGGAGGACGCCGCCGCCTGGGGCGAGATGGCGACCTCCGCCGTCCGCGAGTAGCCTTCGCCCCCTCCAGAAGAAACGCCCCGCTCCCAGCGCGTTGAGAGCGGGGCGTGTTTATTGGGCGCTGGCCGTCATGGGCGGCGCCTGTCACTGGCGGGCGCCGAACAGGCGCGGCATGCTGGAGAACAGGTTCACGAAGCGAGAAACAGGCGGAAGGCGCCTACCTCACCTGACCGCCGCGCTGGGCGTACTCCTTGCGTGCGGGAACGCTGACAATCTCGCGCTCTGGCCAGCGAACGGCGGTCAGCTTGCCGCCGAAGACGCAGCCAGTGTCAATATTGATCGTGTTGTTGCGCCAGAGCGCCTCGCTCTGCGGCGTATGCCCGTAGACCACCGCCGCCGCGCCGTGATACTCAGCCGCCCAGTCCACACGGACCGGCAGCCCGTCTTCGTCATCACCCACGCTCTCGCCATAGAGGACCAGCGAGCGCACACGCCCTGACACCCGCCCGAGGAATCGCTCCGGTAGCCCGGCATGCGCCACCACCAGCGCGCCGCCATCCAGTATGAGATAGGGCGGCAGGCCCGGCGCGAACGCCTGGAACGCCGCTGAGAGCGAGGCCGCCTCCTCGGCGGGAAGCTGTTCGATCTGCTCCAGGCTGACGCGCAGGCCGTGCGCTACCCACACATGCCGGCCATCAGCGCCCGCAGCAGCTTCACGTCATGATTGCCCGGCGTACAGAACGCTACCCCCGCCACCACCATGCGCATCGCCAGCCGCAACGTCTCTACCACACCCGGCCCCCTATCCACCAGATCGCCGACAAAGATCACCCGCCGCCCTGCCGGCGAGCGCATCCCCGCCTCCGCGTCAGCCACATACCCCAGCCGCTCCAGCAACTCGATCAATTCGTCATAGCAGCCATGCGCATCTCCGATGATGTCGAACGGCCCGCGCTCGCCCCGGCGGTCACATGGCAGCGGCTCCCGCATCACAACCGCGCCCTGCGCCGGCAGGTGACAGACCAGCTCGAATCCATGCGGTCCCATCGGGAAGCGCGCGCCGGGCCATTCCGCGCCATTGTCCAGCAGGAGGGCCACCGGAGCCACATCGTTTCCATGCGCCAGCCGCGCCAGCGCCAGCGGCTGATCGCTCGCGTGGCTGGTGAGCGCCACCGCGGCCAGCTTGCCCTCAGATCGGA
>JAKAIY010000221.1 GCA_021814145.1 Chloroflexota bacterium | reverse complement strand
GCGGCTGCGGCGGCCGGCCAGCGCGGCCAGCGGATGGCGTGACCCAGGCGGGCAACGCGGGGGCGGCGCTGCGGCTGCTGCTGGGCGCCGGCGCACTGCTGCCGGAGGTCCGCTTTGAGACGGACCACCCTGACTCGCTGGGCCGCCGCCCTAACGCCGATCTCCTCAACGCCCTGCGAGCGCTGGGGCTGGCGGCTGAGGCGCGTGAGCCAGGCGGCCTGCTCCCGATCACGCTGCGCGGCGGTCCGCCGGAAGGTGGCGCGGTCAGCGTCTCAGGCGCGCACAGCTCACAGTACCTGAGCGCGCTGCTCTATCTGGGGCCGCTGCTGCGCGACGGGCTGGACATCACCGTCACCGGCGGGCTGCGCTCGGCGGCGCTGGTCCGCGTGACGCTGCGCGCGCTGGCGGAGGCGGGGGTGCGCGTGGAGGCGAGCGACGACCTGACGCGATTCACCGTTCCCGGCGGCCAGCGCTTCCAGCCACGCGCGTACCAGACGCCGGGCGACACGCCCTCGACAGCGGCGCTGGTGGCGGCGGCGCGCGCGCTGGGAGCGCCACTGCGGCTGGCGGGGCTGGCGTGGGCCGATGCGGACGCGCGGGCGCTGGTGGCGGCGCTCGACGCGCTGGGCGTCCCGCTGGCGGAGCGGCCGGGCGAGGAGAATGGCGGCGCGCTGGCCATCCCTGGTGGCGGCGTCACTGGCCAGCCTGGAGATATTCGCGAGCTGGACTGCGACCCGATCATTGATAGCGTGCCCGCGCTGGTGGCGCTGGCCAGCCTGACGCCGGGCGAGACGCGCTTCCTCAATGGGGCGAATCTGCGAGCGAAAGAAAGCGACCGTATCGGCGATCTCTGCGCGGAACTGGCGCGAGCGGGCGCCGATGTCACGGAGTTGCGCGATGGCGTCATCGCGCGTGGGCGCCCCGAAGGAATCGCGGGCGGCGTGACAGTCCACGCCCACGACGACCACCGGCTGGCGCAAGCCCTGGCGATTGTGGCCATACACAGCCGCGATGGCCTGACCATCGCGGACGCGGTCGCGGTCGCCAAGAGCTACCCCTGGTTCTATGACGATCTGCGTCGCATGGGCGCGCTGGTGGAGGCGCGCTAAGGAAGGGAAACGCGCACACAGCGACGCCGCGCGGTGGCCGTGGCGCGCATCGCGGGAGGATGATTAAGAAAGGCGGGGCGCGGGGAGAATTCCCCGCGCCCCGTCATAATCCAGCCATGAGCCAGCGCCGCTACAGGATATACCTGCTCAGGTCCTCATCCTCCATCAGGGGGGCGAGGCGCTCCTTGACGAACGCGGCGTCTACGGAGACGGTCTGCCCGGTCAGATCAGGCCCCTGGAACGAGATGTTTTCGAGAACCTTTTCCATGATGGTGTGCAGGCGACGGGCGCCGATATTCTCCACCCGGTTGTTCATGCGCGCGGCGCAGTCCGCCATCTCCTGGAGGCCGTCGTCGGTGAAGCGCAGTGTCACGCCATCCACCGCGAGCAGCGCCTCATACTGGCGGGTGAGCGCGTTCTCTGGCTGCTTCAGGATGCGCTCATAGTCCTCACGGCTGAGCGCGCTCAACTCGACGCGCAAAGGCAGACGGCCCTGCAGCTCCGGGATCAGGTCCGACGGCTTGGCGTTGTGGAAGGCGCCGGCGGCGATCCAGAGAATGTGGTCTGTCTTGACCGGGCCAAAGCGTGACATGACGGTAGAGCCTTCGACGATCGGCAGCAGGTCACGCTGGACGCCCTCGCCCGAGACATCGGGGCCGCTATCCACCTTGCTGCCGACAATCTTGTCAATCTCGTCGAGGAAGACGACGCCCGCCTGCTCAACGCGCTGGGTGGCGTCTTCCACGACCTGCTCGAAGTCAATCAGCTTGTTGGCTTCCTCCTGCGCCAGCAGACGCCGCGCCTCCTTGACGGAGACGGAGCGCGTGCGGCGGCGCCCGCCAGGGATGCCGCTGAGAAACTCCTGAAAGCCATCGCCAGATTCATCGCCCATGCCAGCGACGAACTCGAAGACGGAAGGATAGCTCTCCTCCGGCTCCAGCTCGATCTCGATAATCTGCTCGTCCAGCTCGTTGCGCGCCAGCCGTTCGGCGACCAGCTTGCGTGTCTGCGCCTTCACCCGGCGCGCGCCCCGTGCGCCAGCGCCCTTGATGCTGGCGAGCGCGGGCGCGGACGCGGCGGGCGCGGACGCGGACGCCATGACCGGCGTCGCGGCCTTGGAGCGGCGGCCACGGCTGGTGGCGCGCGCGGGAACCGCCTCGGCGGCCTCCACCGGCTCAGGCGCTTCCACCTGCTCGGAGACCGCTTTCTCGGTCAGGATGTCAATGATGCGCTCCTCAGCGACGCGCACGGCCTGATCGCGCACCGCGTTGGCGCGCTCATCATGGACCATGGCCACTGAGGCGTCCATCAGGTCGCGGATGATGCTCTCAACATCGCGGCCGACATAGCCAACCTGCGTGAACTTGGTCGCCTCGACCTTGACGAACGGCGCGTCAGCCATCTTCGCCAGGCGGCGGGCGATTTCGGTCTTGCCCACGCCCGTTGGGCCAATCATCAGAATGTTTTTGGGTGTGATCTCGGCTTGCATATCCGCGGGCAGGGCGAGGCGGCGATAGCGGTTGCGCAACGCGATCGCGACCGCGCGCTTGGCCTCCGCCTGCCCCACGATATAGCGATCCAACTCCCTGACGATCTGCTGGGGAGTCAGGTCTTTCATGCTTTTACTCCTGCCTTCGGACACGCTCGGAAGCGATTCAGCGCCCCTGTCGCGAGTGTCACGTGTACTGCTCATAACTCTATTATATACGCCAGCGGCGCGAATTTCTCAGGCTTCCGAGCGGGCGCTGGCAAAGTCATCAGCGGCGCCCTTTCCAGCGGCTTCGCTGGCCGTCTCTACATGCGGCTTGCCGTCGCCGAGTGTGAAAAGCAGGATGCGGTCGTTGGTGTAGATGCACATCGAAGCGGCGATATCCATCGCCGAGCGGGCGATCTCGCTGGCGCCCATCGTGGTGTGGCGAACGAGCGCACGCGCGGCGGCCTGGGCATAGACGCCGCCAGAGCCAATCGCGGCTACGCCGTCATCCGGCTCGATCACATCGCCGTCCCCCGTCAGCACGAGCAGCTCGTCGGCGCTGGCCACCAGCAGCATCGCTTCCAGCCGCCGCAGATACTTGTCCGTGCGCCACTCTTTGGTCAGCTCGACCGCGGCGCGGCGCAGGTTGCCCTGATAGCGTTCCATCATCGTCTCGAACTTGTCGAAGAGCGTGAACGCGTCGGCGGTCGAGCCAGCGAAGCCCGCCAGCACACGGCCCCCCGCGAGCTGGCGGATCTTGCGCGCGGTATGCTTCATCACCACGTCGCCCACCGTTACCTGGCCGTCACCCGCCATCGCCACGTCATGGTCACGTCGCACGGCGAGAATCGTGGTCGCATGCATCTCGCCGGTCACTCGTTGTGTCATCAGGCTAATTCTTCTTCATTGATATTAAGAAAGGCTGGTCTTCACCGGCGTGTCGCGCCACCGGCCCGGCGCTCAGGACGCCGCAGACTCCGCTGCTTTACGGGTCGTGGCGCGCTTCGTGGATGTCGAAGCCCGGCGCGCTCCCGCCGTTGTGGCGCGGGTCGTTCTCGCGGTTTTCGCCGTCTTCGCGCGGGTAGCCGTCGTGGCGCGCCTGGTCGTGGCGCGCCTGGCGGCGGTAGCGCGGGTG
>JAKAIY010000220.1 GCA_021814145.1 Chloroflexota bacterium | reverse complement strand
ACCCGGCAGCCCACCACCGGGGGCGCCACGGCCACCCGGCAGCCCGCCACGAGGGCCACGCTCTTCACGGCGCCCGCCGCGCTCTTCACGGCGCTCACCCCGCCGCTCGCCCTCCAGGCTCACCGGAGTAGCGGGAACGCTCGCCGCGCCCAGACCGGCGGCGCGGGCCTTCTCCGGCAGGATGTCACCGTGATAGATCCAGACCTTGATGCCGATCACGCCATAGGTGGTTTGGGCCTCAGCCAGGCCATAGTCAATGTTCGCGCGCAGCGTCTGGAGCGGCACGCTCCCCTCGGACTCTTTCTCTACCCGCGCGATCTCGGCGCCGCCCAGGCGGCCACCCACAACAACCTTGATGCCCTTCGCGCCGCCGCGCATCGCCTTCTGGACAGCCTGCTTCATCGCTCGCCGGAAAGCGACGCGCTTCTCAAGCTGCTCCGCGATGCTGCGGGCCACGAGGACCGAGATCACCTCGGGATTGCGGATCTCGTGGATGCTCAGGCGCACCTTCTTCTTGGCCTTGGCGTCAACGCCTTTGTTGATCACCGTCTCGAGTTCCTGCCGCAGCCGCTCCACGCTCTCGCCGCTGCGTCCGATCACAATGCCCGGCTTCGCCGTATGCACCGTCACCGAGACGTTGCCAGCCACCCGCTCGATCTCCACACGGGAAACCGCCGCATTCACCAGCCGCTTGTTAATGTGGTCGCGCAGCGCGCGATCCTCCGCGAGCAGGGTCTTATAGTCGCGCCGGGCGTACCATCGTGATTGCCAGCCTTCAATCACGCCCAGGCGGAAGCCGGTGGGATGAACCTTTTGTCCCAATCGAGCGCCTCCTCTGTCCGCCTACGCCTGCCGCCGGGCCGCGCGCCGCGCGCCCGCCGGGATGTCGGCCGGATCGTCCGTGACGGTGATCGTGATGTGCGATGAGCGTCGCATGATGCGCGACGCGCGCCCATGCGAGCGCACGCGCATCCGCTTGAGGGTAACGCCCTCATCCACGACGGCGTTCATCACCCACAGCGCATCAGGGTCCGCCTCATAATTGTTTTCAGCGTTCGCCGCCGCCGACGCCACGACCTTATACACGTCGCGCGCCGGCGTGTTCGGCAGGAATTTCAGAATCGCCAGGGCCTCGCCCACACGGCGGCCACGGATCACTTCGGTCACACGGCGCACTTTGCGGGCGGGATGCCCCACATTCCTGGCGATAGCTTGTACCGGCTGCATGTGTTTCTTCGCCTTCCCCGCGCGCTAGCGCACTGAGGTGGTCCGCTCGCTCTTGCCGCCCGCGTGGCCGCGGAAATGCCGCGTTGGCGCGAACTCACCGAGCTTGTGACCCACCATGTTTTCCGTGATATACACCGGCACATGCTGCTTGCCGTTATGCACGCCGATCGTCAGCCCCACCATCTGGGGAAGGATCGTCGAGGCGCGCGACCACGTCTTGATCACGCGCTTGTCCCCGCTCCGCGCCATCGCCACGACCTTCTTCAGCAGCGAGGGGTGGATGTAGGGGCCTTTCTTTGTCGAACGCGACATAGCCTCTGGTTCTCTCCTCAGGCGCCCGCTAAGGGCGCCCATTGCGCCTTAGCGGCCCCTACCGGCGTAACGCCGCCGGACAATATACTTGTCGGTGCGCTTGTTGTGGCGGGTGCGGTAGCCCAGCGTGGGCTTGCCCCACGGCGTCTTCGGCTGCCCACCAATTGGGTGACGGGCCTCGCCGCCGCCATGCGGGTGATCCACCGGGTTCATCACCGAGCCGCGCACATGCGGACGGCGCCCCATGTAGCGCGAGCGGCCCGCTTTGCCCACACGCACGTTCTCATGGTCGAGATTGCCCACCTGGCCAATCGTCGCCATGCAGTTGATGTGGACCAGCCGCTGCTCGCCGGAAGGCAGCCGCACCTGCGCGTAGTCGCCTTCCTTCGCCATCAGCTGCGCCGCCGTGCCCGCCGCGCGGACGATCTGCCCGCCCTTGCCGATGTACAGCTCGATGTTATGGATCATCGTGCCCGTCGGGATGTTTTTGAGCGGCAGCGCGTTGCCCACGCGAATCTCGGCGTCTGGCCCGCTCATCACGTGATCCCCGACCTTCAGGCCGTTGGGCGCGATGATATAGCGCTTCTCGCCGTCGAGATAGTGCAGCAGCGCGATGCGCGACGAGCGGTTCGGGTCATACTCAATCGAGAAGACCTTCGCGGGCACGCCAAACTTGTCCCGCTTGAAGTCAATGATGCGGTAGCGGCGCTTTACGCCGCCGCCGCGATGTCGCGACGTAATGCGGCCCTGGTTGTTGCGTCCCGCCTTCGAGACCTTTTTCGCCAGCAGCGAGCGCTCGGGCCGGGAGCGAGTGATTTCCTCGAACGTGGAAACCGACATCAGGCGGCGTCCAGGGGACGTCGGCTTATATGTGCGTATAGGCATGTCTAAACCTCCCCGGCGCGGCTACGCCTGCAGCTCCGCGATGCTCTGGCCTTCAGCCAGCGTGACGACCGCTTTCTTCCACGGGCGCGCTTCCTTGCGGAAGTAGCCCCTGCGCGTGCGCAGCGTGCGCGCCTTGCCCGGCATCCGCATCGTGTTGACCTTGACGACTTTCACGCCGAACAGGGCCTCGACCGCCTGGCGGATCTCCGGCTTGGACGCCTCCAGCGCCACCTTGAACGTGTAGCGTGGCAGCCCAGGCGTCCCATCGGGCGCCTGGCCGCTCTCCAGCATCACGCTCTTCTCGCTGATGACGCCCTGTTTGATGATGTCCGTCAGTTCCATGGTGGTCTACTCCCCCGCCTTCTCAGCCGCCGCCGCGCGATAGGCCTTGCGGCGTTCCGCCACACGCGGGTGACGTTTGGCCGCCAGGGCGTCATCCGCCTCGGCGCCGAACTTCTCGACGATGCGGGTCACGGTGGCCATTGGCATGAGCAGGGCGTCATACTTCAGCAGCTCAATGACGTTGATGCTCTCCACATGCCCCACCTTGACGCGGTGGATGTTGCGCGCGGAAAGAATCACGTTCTCGTCCCGCTCCGGCATCAGCGCCAGCACGTTGCGCTCGATGGGCAGCGCGTCCAGCAGCGCCTCCATCGCCTTCGTCCGCGGCTCCTCAAATGTCAGCGCGTCCATCAGCAGCAGGCGGCCACTGGCGGCCTTGTCCGAAAGCGCGCTGCGAATCGCGAGGCGCTTCATCTTGCGCGGAATTGCCCGGTCGTAGGTATGCGGGCGCGGACCAAACACGTTACCGCCGCCGCGCCAGTGCGGCGCGCGGGTCGAGCCCTGGCGCGCGCGCCCGGTGCCCTTCTGGCGGAACGGCTTGCTGTTGCCGCCCGAGACATTCGCGCGGGTCTTCGTCGAAGCGGTGCCCTGCCGGCGGTTGACCAGCTGCGACGTGACCACCTGGTGCAGCACAGCCGTATTGACTGGGGCGCCGAAGACATAGCTATCCAGGTCAGCTTCGCGGAGGACCTGGCCCTCCATATCATAGACACTCGCGGATGGCATCTTCTGTACTCCTCACCCCGCTCTAGGCGCGCGTCGTGGCGTGCCACGCGGCCTGCGCGATCTGCGCGGCGCTCTTGCGGATGAGCACGATGCCGCCGTTCGGTCCAGGAATGGACCCCTTGATGACCAGCAGGTTGCGCTCAGGGTCCGCTTGCACGATCTCCAGCGCCTTCACCGTCACACGCTCGCCGCCCATGCGGCCAGCCATGCGCATGCCTTTGAGGACACGGCCCGGCGTGGTGCCAGA
>JAKAIY010000087.1 GCA_021814145.1 Chloroflexota bacterium | reverse complement strand
GATCTGAGGCCGCCGCGATCTGGTTCTATCACCAACTGCTTCAGGCCAGCGCCGCGCAGTACGCTCGCTCCTATCTCGACTCGCGCGGCGTCAGCAACGACTCTATCAGCCTCTGGCGACTCGGCTACGCGCCTGATGGCGACGCCCTTTCGGCCTACCTCCAGAATCAAGGCTACACCCCCAAAGAATTGATCGAGGCGGGCCTTGCTCGTGAGCGTGAACCGGGCAAGGGTGGCGGGCTTTATGACTATTTCCGCAACCGGCTCATCTTTCCGATCCGCAATCTGGCTGGCCAGACCATCGCCTTTGGAGGCCGCGAGCTAGGTGGCGGCCACCCTAAATACCTCAATACCCCGCAGACCGTTCTCTTCGACAAGAGCGCCACACTGTACGGCATTGACCTCGCGCGTGACGCTATCCGTCGCGCCGATCGCGTCATCATCGTCGAAGGGTATCTGGACGTCATCGTGCCCAGCCAGCATGGCTCACGCAACATCGTCGCCGTGATTGGCAGCGCGCTGACCGAGAAACATGTCCACATCATCAAGCGGCTGACCCGCCGCGTGACGCTTGCCCTGGACCCCGACGCGGCGGGCGACTCCGCCACTATGCGCGGCATCACAGCCGTCCAGCGCGCCTTTGACCGCACCGTGACCCCTGTGCCGCTGGTCGCGCCCGGCGCGCCGACCAACCGCCGCGGCGAGCCGAAAGGTCTGATACGCTTCGAGGAGCAGGTAGACGCGGAAATCACTGTCGCCCGCCTTCCTCCACACGAGGACCCAGACGAATTCGTCCGCCGTGACCCTGACGGCTGGCGCGCCGCCATTGAGCGCGCGGAACCGTTGATTGACTTCCTGCTCGATGTGGAGACAGCCGGGTTACCGCTGGATACTCCTCAGGGCAAACTGGAGGCCCGCCGCCGTCTGCTGCCCGTGATCGCCGAAGTGCGTGATCGCACGCTGGCGGACGAATATGTCGGGCGGCTGGCGCAGAAACTGCGCCTGGACAAGATTGAGCTGAGCCGCGACCTGCTGGCGGCGCGCCGCCAGCTTGATCGCGATTTACACGCCCAGCGTCAGCGAGCGCGCGATGAAGAGCAGAGCAAACAGACCACAGACGCCGCCGGAACCGCGCAGGATGGGACTGATAGCGGAAATGTGCGGGCGGGGAGCGCTGATCCGTTAGGAACTAAGTACCGGCAAGCGGACTCAGACCGCCCCCAGCAGGGGTATAGTTCGTCCAGCGCCATATGGGAACGTGAAACCGGCGCGACCTCCGCTGAGCAAACGCCTGAGCAAACGCTCGAAGTGTACTGCCTTGGTCTTCCGCTGGTTTATCCCCATGTCTGGGAGGAAATCTCCGCAATCCTCGATGAGAGCGACTTCACCCTGTCGGAACTGCGCGCGCTCTACCACGCGCTCACGCGGGAAATGGGCAGTCGTTCGTTTGTGAGTGCGGAGGGCTTCATCACCGGGCTGGCGCCCGCGCTGGGCGAGGCCGCCGGACAGGCGTGGAACCGGATCCTCGCGCAGACGCTTGATGAGGGACGGGTAATCAAGGTAGCGCGCGACGCGGCTTACCGCCTCAAGCGCATGCGCCTGAATCACGAGATGGCTGAGCTGGACGCTTTGCAGCGCGAGGCAGAGCAGGCGCGCGATGACGCGACGCTGCGCGCGCTGTTGGACCGCAAACGGCATCTGCTCAGCCAGCGGCGCGCGGTTGACGCGGCGACGGCGCTTTACGGCTAAGAAGCGCGCGCAATACTTTATTTATTTAAGGTACAGGCGGAGTTATTCCTGCGATGAGACGCCCTCGGGAGGTAAGTGACAGGATGGTCAAGCGGAAACAGGACACGCGGGCCGCGCGCGGCCAGGGCGAGGGCGTCCTGGAAGCGCAGGGCTTTTGCGCCGGCGAGCATGACGAGATCAGAAGCGCGCCCACACGCTCACGCAGCGTGAAACACGTCGCAGGGGCGACTCGCGCCGGCGCGCCCAGTCGCGGGCGCGCCGCGCGTGGTTTCGCCCTCACGCCCGCCACGCTGGGCGCGCCCGCAGAACCCCCAGATACGCGGCCAGAAGCTATTGAAGGGTGTTCACTTCTGGCTCTCAGCGCGTTACATACAATAGACGCTGTAGAGATGTCTGGCGCGTTGGGCGAACGAAGCCCGGCGGCCCTGGCGCGCGCGCGCGCCGCTGAACACGCGCGCGGGAGCCGCGGCGAGCAGGGTTCTCAGGATGGGCGCGACAACGAAGAAGGCGAACAGGATGGCGAGTCAAGCCTGCTGGACGCCACTGACGACGCGCCGTTCGGCGATGTATCGCTGAAGCTGGGCGGCTTTAGCCACCCAGATGACGCGCTCGCAGAGGAGGACATGTCGTTCGACGACATGTACCTGCTACAGGAAGGGCCTATGGCAGTTGACCCGTTAGACTCGACAAAAGACGCCTGGAGCGTTCCCAGTCCAGAGGAAGAGCTTGGCCCTGACGCCAGCTCCTCGAAATGGGAAGATCTGCGCGGCCTGACGGCCCTGGCCACTGACCTCGACAGTAATCTCGATGACCCTGTGCGCATGTATCTGCGCGAGATTGGGCGCGTGCCGCTTCTTTCCGCCGAACAGGAAGTGGCGCTCGCCATACGGATGGAGCGCGGAAAAGAAGAGCGGCGGAAACCGCGCGCGCAGCAAAGCCTGCGCGTCCTCTATGACGCCGAAGAAGCCCAGCGCAAGCTTACTGAAGCCAACCTGCGGCTGGTAGTCAGTGTCGCCAAGAAGTATATCGGGCGCGGGATGAATCTGCTGGATCTCATCCAGGAAGGCAACATCGGCCTGATTCGCGCCGTCGAAAAGTTTGACTATACCAAGGGCTACAAATTCTCGACCTACGCTACCTGGTGGATTCGCCAGGCCATTACCCGCGCGATCGCCGATCAGGCGCGCACCATTCGCATCCCCGTCCACATGGTCGAGACGATCAACCGTCTGATCCGCACCAGCCGCCGCCTGCTCCAGGAGTTAGGCCGCGAGCCGGCGGCGGAGGAGATCGCGGAAGCGATGGAGATCACCCCCGAGCGCGTGCGCGAGATCATCAAGGTCAGCCAGGAGCCAGTCAGCCTGGAAACGCCCATTGGCGAAGAGGACGACAGCCACCTTGGCGATTTCCTGGAGGATCACGCCGCGCTGGCGCCCGCTGAAGCCGCGAACCACCAGATGCTGCGCGAGCAGATGAAAGACGCCCTCGACAGCCTCACCCAGCGCGAGCAGGAGATTATTCGCCTGCGCTACGGCCTGGACGATGGCCGCAGCCGCACGCTGGAAGAGGTGGGTCGCGAATTCAACGTCACCCGCGAGCGCATCCGCCAGATCGAGGCCAAGGCGCTCCGCAAGCTGCGTCACCCCAGCCGCAGCCACCGTCTCCGCGACTACCTCGATGAATCGGATCTATCCCGTTAGCCGCACTCATCCTTATCAACGCCGCTCCCGCGCTCATGCCGGGAGCGGCGCCTTTTTTGCCGGGACACGCAGCATTTCCAGCGGTGTCTCCTATATCTCTGATGTCCGTACACCGCTGGTGGATCCCGCGGACTTCGCGGCGATAGCGCCCCAATGGCGGCAGAGCGCTATCGCTACACCATTCAGCCCCCATTCAGGAAGTACATCCCCAGGATCGCTTGAAGCAGAAAACCGCTCGCGACAAACAGCAGAAAGTGAGAGCGTGGCTCCACGCTCTCACTTTCGCCTGTTTCGGGTTCCAGCGGTTTACTCACCGCGCAAAGTTGAGCGCGCAACGTCTCTCGCCGCTTATGGGCCTAGTACAGGATGATTGGCTCGTTCACATCCACCAGGCTGTAGACCGTGCTCATATTGCCGAGCGGGAAGTTCACACAGCCGTGCGAGCCGCCGTTGAAGGCCGCTGGGTCCCAGTGCGGCAGGTTCGTATAGGGGCCAAACTCCGCGCGCCACCAGGCGTCATGCAGGAAGTAGCCGCCGGGGGCATAGGCGATAGCGAAGTTGATCGGCGTCGGCGCGTACCAATCCGGTGAGCCAGGCGGATCCGGCGAAATGAAGACGGTATGCGTCAGTTTGTACATCGCGTAGTTCAGGCCCGGCACAGACGGCGTGGTGATATTGCCTGTCGTCACGTAGGACCAGTAGACCAGCTTGCCATTCTGGTAGAAGCGCGCGGTCTGCTCGCGCAGCGATACCACGACCGCCTTGCCAGTAATATGGTAAGCGGAGAGCAGGGTCAGGTCAGCGGCGTGTGGCAGGTAATGCGGCGTCTTGTCGCTCAGGTTGTCCTGCAAGGCGCGCAGGTTTGTCAGCAGCACGAACGCATAGAAGTACGCATGCTGATAATCGCTGAGTGAGCGGGAGCTATTGAATACCTGCTGCGCGTCGGAGAGGCCCCACCACGGGTTGGAGTACTCATACGCATCGGGATAGTAGACGCCATTCGCGGGGTCCAGCATCTTGTCGTGCGTGTTCACATAGGTGACCAGCGAGGCGAGCTGCTGTAACTCCTGACGCGCCGCTCCCCTGATGAGCGGCAGGGTCATGCCCTCGAGCTGTTTATTGATTGTCTGGGAGAGCGCCAGGTAATCCGCCAGCGTGGACGCGGATTTGAACTGCGCTACGTCCTGGTCATACTGCGTCTGGAATCCGGAGGTGTTCTCGCCGTACGACTTCAGCAGCGTGAGCTTTTCATGGAACTGGTCCAGCAACGTCGAGCCAATGTATGGCAGCGCCTCAGTCTGATCAGCCTCCAGCTGCGTAATCTGGCCATCAATCACTTCGACAAGCGCATCATACGAGGACGAGGAGAGCGCGGCGGTGAAGGATGCGACATCCGATTGATAGAGGTTCTGCGCCAGGAGAGATGTATAGCCCGCGTTGGTAATCACCAGGATAATCTTATTGAATTCCTGCAGCTTGTCGTAGGCTGGCCCCATCGCGTTCAGCGCCTCGGTCTGCTGGCGCGCGAAGTCGTCAACGCGGGCGAAATCGCCAGGCTTCTGCGCCGAGTCGAGATCGGAGCTCGCCTGATTCAGCCTGTTCTGATAGACCTCGATGATCGCTGGGGCAAAGCCCTGCGCCCTGCGGTTAGTCAGCGCGCTGGAGAAGGCCTGGATGTCGTCGGTGGCCTGCCGCTTGAGCGTCTGCGCAGAGGTTTGCTCCACGCCAACCAGTTGGGTGTACAGCAGCGTATAGTTCGCCGCTGCGTCCTGATAGTTGTAGTTCCACCCGCCCTCGCCAGACGCGATCTTGCCTTCCTGCGTCTCGATGGGCTGGAGCATCGAGTCAGGGATGCCCAGGTTATCCTTGGCGCGCGCCAGTTCGCGGTCGAGCTTCGCCTTGTTCTGGTCCGCCTGCGCCTGGCCCTGGGCCGGACCGCACGCGGTCAGCAACATCGAGACAACGCTCATTCCTATCACCGCGGTTAGCGCCATGCGTAACCGCCAGCCCTGCCTCGTCACTCTGGAACCTCCTGAGACGCCTGTGGGCTCATCCACCACCCACGACCTGACGCACGCCAACACAAGCGGCGCCGGGGGGATCTCCCCCGGCGCGTCGCCGCTTTCGTTAATCTACACGGCCACCAGGCGGCACCAGTAACGCATGGGACTCCTTTGGCGCGCCGGGCCTCAGCAGACGCTCAGAAACCGAAAGGCATGCCACCGCCCACTCCACCACCCAGGGCCCCCAGGCCGCGCCGCCCTTTGCGTCCGCCCATGCCCTTCTGCATACCCATCATCTGTTTCATCATCTTCTGTGACTGCTTGAAGGAATTGAGCAGCTGGTTCACATCCTGCACCGTCAGGCCGCAGCCTTTCGCGATGCGCTTCTTGCGGCTGGCGTTGATGATGTCGGGGTCGCGCCGCTCCTGAGGTGTCATCGAGAGGATGATCGCCTCGGTATGCTTCATCTGGTCGCCTTCGAGCGCCTGCTTGACCTCGGGGTCGCGCAGCGCCGCGCCCATGCCGGGGATCATCTCCAAAAGCTGGCTGAGCGGCCCCATCTTCTTGAGCTGGCGCATCTGGTTGAGGAAGTCTTCGAGATCGAAGTCCCCCTTGCCCATCTTCTTCGTCAGCTTGACGGCTTCCTTCTCGTCAATCTGCTCACGCGCCCGCTCGATGAGCGACATCACGTCGCCCATGCCCAGGATGCGTGTCGCCAGCCGGTCGGGATAGAATGGCTCCAGAGCGTCAGTCTTCTCGCCCGTGCCCATGAATTTGATCGGCACGCCAGTCACTTCGCGCACGGAGAGCGCCGCGCCACCGCGCGCGTCGCCGTCCATCTTGGTCAGGATCAGCCCCGTCAGGCCAACGGTCTTGTTGAACTCATCAGCGACGCGCACCGCGTCCTGACCGGTCATCGCGTCCACCACGAGCAGCGATTCATTGGGATGAATGCGCTCACGGATCGTGGCGACTTCGCGCATCAATTCCTCGTCAATGTGCAGACGGCCCGCCGTATCAATCAGCAGAAGGGTGATCGCCTGCTCGCGCGCCCACTTGACGGAGCGCTGGGCGATGTCCACCGGCTTCGAGCCCGCTGGCTCGAAGTAGACAGGGATGTCAAGCTGGCGGCCCAGCTGCCTGAGCTGCTCAACAGCCGCTGGCCGCTGCATGTCACAAGCGACCATGCCCGGCTTCTGTCCGCTCTTGCGGAAGTAGGCCGCCAGCTTGGCGGTGTGGGTCGTCTTACCAGAGCCTTGCAGGCCGACCATCATGATGATGGTTGGCGGCGAGCCAGCGAAGGTAATCTGTGAAGCCTGCGGCCCTTCCTCGCCGCCCAGCATCTTCACCAACTCATCGTGCACGATACCGATGACTTGCTGCGCGGGTGAGAGGCTCTCCAGCACGTCGGCTCCAACCGCCCGCTCCTGCACGCGCGCGACAAACTGCTTCACCAGCTTGAAGTTGACGTCAGCTTCCAGCAACGCCTGGCGCACTTCGCGCATGGCGTCCGCGACATCCTTCTCGGTGACTTTGCCCTTGCCGCGCAGCCGGTCAAATACGGACTCCAGCCGCTGGGAGAGACTCTCAAACATATCGCGCGCCTCCTGAAACGGGCATCGGTATACGCGGGTCTGCCGCGCCCACGCCTGATTATTCCTGGCGCGCGGGGCTTACAGACCCGAGCCTAGTATACCACGCGCCCCGCCCGCGGCCTTACCACACCAGCGATTTCGCCATCAGAATATCCGGCTTGCCCGGCCCATTCGCGTCAGAGACAACACCGGTCAGGCGCATGGCCGGCGCCCCCTCGCCTAGCCGCCTAGCCGCGCGCTCACCACGCGCCAGATTTGCTCCGCGAGCGCGCCGGGAGCGTCGGTGGCGTCGAAGGTAATCCAGCGGGTGGGCTCCTCACGCGCCAGCGCCAGGTAGCCATCGCGCACGCGCTGGTGAAAAGCCTGCGTCTCAATATCCAGCCGGTTCAGCTCTTCGCCCTCCTCATGGCCCGCGCGCTTGCGTCGCTGCCCCTCCTCGACGGGAACATCCAGCAGCAGCGTCAGGCCAGGGCGCAGGCCACCCGTCGCGATGCGCTCCAATGTTCTGAGCGTATCGAGGTCATAGCCGCGACCATAGCCCTGGTACGCGAGCGTCGCGTCAGCGAAGCGGTCGCTGATGACAATCACCCCCGTGTCCATCCATTCCCGGATGCGCGCCACATGCTGCGCGCGCGCCGCCGAGAGTAGCAGCGCCTCTGTCAGCGGCAGCATTGGCTCAGTGAGCTCGTCGCCAGGAACCAGGTCCACATGCGCCAGGGCCTCAAGGCTGGCGGTGGAATGCAGCAGCAGCGCGCGCATCGCCCCAGCCAGCGGCGTGCCACCCGGCTCGCGCGTCAGCCGCACAGTGTGGCCCGCCGCCTCCAGCCCTACCGCCAGCAGACGCGCCTGTGTGGATTTGCCGGAGCCGTCACCGCCCTCGAAAGTGATAAAGAATCCCGTCATCTGCGATCACACTTTCTGGTGGCCAGCGCGCACACCCTCCGAGCCGTCGGGCAGGCGCACGATTTCCATGTCACCGAACAGAACGGGCGCCTCCTCGCGCATCACCCGCGCCAGCTTGACCGCGAACCGGCGAATCTCTGGCTCCGCGCCCTCGCCGCCGCGCAGCGTCATAATCCAGCGCAACGCACGCGCGTTGGCGGAGAACATCAGCTTCGTCTCCGTCGCGTTCGGTAGCACGCTGCGCGCCGCCTCGCGAGCCATCTTCATGCGCGCCGTCCGCCCCAGGTCGGGATGTTCCGCCTGCACCTTCGCCGCCAGCTTCTCTACCAGCGTCTTGTACGACGCATGCGCGCTCTCGATGGCGGACAGCCATGCCTGGTGCAGTTGAGGGTCGCTGGCGATGATCCCAGGCTCAACGAAGTCAGCGACGGACTCATCCACGTACCGTTGACTGAGCTGAGAAAAAGCAGTCCCCGCGCGATGCCGCACCAACTCATGCGTGAAGCTGCGCGAGACGCCGGTAATCAACAGGTCCCACACCGCGTGCTCCAGCACCGATCCATGCCCCTGGCCTACCAGATTGTTGATGTAGTCAGCGTTCGTCTTGCGGAACTGGTGGCTGCCGAAGCTCATATAGCACGCGCGGCCCGCCAGCTCTACGATCAACTCGGAGCCGCGCTCGCCGTCGGTCTGCCATGAGGTCTCATGGTCCGCCAGGAAACGCTGGACCGCCTCGCTATCTATCGTTTGCCGCCCAACAATATAGATTTCCGGCTCGGTGATGATGCGCATCGTGACTGGCTCCCCCGACTCACGCGGCAGGCGTCCGCGCCTGGCGCGCTCTTATCCTATCATGCGACCTGCGCTCGCTGGCGCTATTCGCATCTGGGTACAGTATCATGGAGTCAGACAGCGCGGGCCGCTCACTGGCCCGAAGGAGGCGCGCGATGCGGGAGAGTGACGGCCACGAGGTGGTCATCGGCCTTGATCTTGGCACGACGGACATCAAGGCCATCGTGTTCGACACGGGCGGCCAGCCTGTCGCGCACGCCGTGCGGCCATCAGACATGACATACGGCGCGGACGGCGCGGCGGAGCTTGACCCGGAACAGGTCGCGAACGCGGCGGAAGACGCGCTGACAGAGGCTGTCGCCGGGGCGCGCCGGCAAGGCCGCGCGGTGCGCCGTATCGGCATCAGCGCGGCGATGCACAGCCTCATTCCCATCGGAGTGGATGGCGCGCCGCTCGCCCCAGCGATGACCTGGGCCGACCTGCGCCCGCAGCCCGACGCCGAGGCGCTGTGGCGCTCACCCGCTGGCCCAGAGGTTTACTCCCGCACCGGCACGCCCGTCCACGCTATGTCCCCACTCGCCAAGCTGCTCTGGCTGCGGCGCGCGCAGCCCGACCGCTTCCAGCGCGCGGTGATGTTCGCCGGGCTGAAGGAATGGCTCTGGCGCCGCTGGTTCGGCGAGTGGGCGGTAGACGCCTCGCTCGCCAGCGCCACAGGACTTTATAACCTGCGCGCGGGCCAGTGGGATGATGGGGCGTTAGCGCTGGCTGGCGTAACGGCTAGCCGCCTGCCTCGCATCGTTCCCACGACCTACGCGCGCGCGGACCTCGCGTCCGGCGTTGCGCAACGTCTGGGGCTGGACGCGGGAACGCTGATCGCCACAGGCGCGTCCGATGGCGCGCTGGCGAATCTCGGGGTAGGCGCGCTCGATGGCCGCCAGCTGGTCATGACCATCGGCACCAGCCTGGCGGCGCGGCGCGGCGTGACCGAGCCGGTCACGGACCCCGCCACCCGCGTCTTCTGTTATGTGCTGGGAGCGGGCTACTTCGTCGCCGGCGCGGCCAGTAACACAGGCGGCGCCACACTGGACTGGATGTATCACAATCTGCTGGCGCGCTGGTCGGGGGTCGCCGCGCCTGATGGCTTGTCCCACGCGCTGGAGGAAGCCAGCCACGCCAGCGCGGATGGGCTGCTCTTCCTGCCCTACATCGCGGGTGAGCGCGCTCCGCTCTGGAGCGGAGAAACGCGCGGGGCGCTGGTGGGGCTGCGCGCGGAGCATACTGCCGCTGACGCGCTGCGCGCCGCCGTGGAGGGCATGCTGTTCAACGCCGTCTGGCTTGCCGGGCAGGCTGTGGATGGCGCCGCGACGCCTGACGCGATTATCGCTACCGGCGGCGTATTCAAGAGTCCCTGGATCGCTCAACTTGCCGCTGACATCCTCGGCCTTCCGCTCATTCTCGCGGGTGACGTGGACGCCTCCACACGCGGGGCCGCGCTGCTGGCGGATATCGCCGCTGGTGTCCACTCCTGGGACAAGGCGGGCGCCGTGGCCGCCGCGTGGCTGACAGACGCGCCGCGCATCAAGCCCAATCAGGAAGAAACGGCGCGCTACCAGACGAAATACCGTCACTTCCGCGCGCTCACGGCGGCGCTGGCGGAGGAGCGCGCGCTGTAGCGGCATTTGGCGCGCGTCATGCGAAGGCGCGCCGCGACAGGGACAGGCCCTCGGATGGGTCCGTGGCTGGCCATTATGGCGCGCAAGGCGCCTGCCAGAGAGCGCTTCGAAGTGCTATAATCCGTTGCGCATGCGCAGGAAAACCGCGCCGGATGGCTCTCACCGATGAGAGGCGCTCGACGCGATGGAGCGTTTGGACATTGTATGCCGTGGAAGATCCTGATCGAGCGGGGCAATCTCGGATTCTCCGCCGCGCACTTTATTACCTTTGAAGGCGAGTGCGAGCCGCTTCATGGCCACAACTACGGCGTGCGCGTCGAGGCCTCAGGCCTGTTGACTTCCGATAGCTACGTCCTCGATTTCGTGCTCCTGAAAGACATTGTCCGCACGCTCTGCCGCGAATGGGATCACCGTTTCCTGATGCCGCTGCGCAATCCTCACCTGCTTGTCACCCAGCGCGAGGATGCCTGGGAGATCGCGTATAGTGGCGACCTCTCCCGGCTCTCCAATCCTCCCGTGGCGCCGATCCGCTACGTGATGCCGGCGTGGACTGTCGTGCCGCTTCCAGTGGATAACGTGACCGCCGAGCGGCTGGCGGAGCGGCTGGCGTATGACATCGCGCGTGAGTTGCGGCGGCGCGGGGCTGGCGAGGGCCTGGCCAGCCTTATGGTGGGCATCGAGGAGACAGAAATGCAGACCGCGTTCTTCACGCTCGATCTCACAGCCGGACGGCAATCCGACCAGGGAGAGCGGGCTGACGCAGGCGCGGGCTAGCGAGGCTGGCGCGGAGTCTGGAGGAACGCTGGACGGAAGTCATGGTCCGAGCATCAGCGGAGTTAACAGTGGCGTTTCAATCCGTCACAGATGGCAATGGTTCCAAAAGGTGTAGCTAGCTGCTCTCTCGCGTGACTTTTGCGTTGAACACTCTATCTGGTGAGCTGCCATCGCTCAGCGCACACAAAACACTCGCGCGCCATTGGTCGTACATCACATGTTCGCCGTATGCGAGCGTCACAGCGCGCTCGCCTAGCATGGGATCAGTGAGTGATCCCGAACAGACGCCGGCAGCGGCATGGGGCAATGGGGCTCCAGGGCCAGCGCAGGTCAGCTGCTCAGGAGGATATGAAGTCGTGGCGATTAAGCAACCGGAAACGCTCAATCCCTTCGCTGAGGCAGTCGCCCAGTTCGATGCGGCGGCGGAGCGTTTGAAGCTTAGCCCGGAGTTACGCGCCATTCTGCGCGCGCCCAAGCGCGAATTGACGGTCAATTTTCCGGTGCGTATGGATGATGGCCGGGTCGAAATGTTCACCGGCTATCGTGTGCAGCATAACATCAATCGCGGCCCCGCCAAGGGCGGCATCCGTTACGACGCCAACGTCTCGATTGACGAGGTGCGCGCGCTCGCGATGTGGATGACGTGGAAGTGCGCGGTCGTGAATATCCCGTTCGGTGGCGCCAAAGGCGGCGTCATCGTGGACCCACGTCAGCTCAGTCGTGGCGAGCTTGAGCGGCTCACGCGCCGCTACGCCACCGAGATCGCGGGTGTCATCGGACCGGAGAGTGACATCCCGGCGCCCGATGTGAACACGAACCCCCAGATCATGGCCTGGATCATGGATACCTACTCCATGCACAAAGGCTACTCTGTCCCCGCCGTCGTCACCGGCAAGCCACTCTCCATTGGTGGCAGTGAGGGGCGCATGGAAGCCACCGGACGCGGCGTCTATGTCGTGACGCGCGAGGCCTGCAAGGCGCTGGGCATCGAAATGAAGGGCGCCAGCGTCGTCGTGCAGGGCTTCGGCAACGTCGGCTCAGTGACCGCCCGTCTGATGCATGAGGCAGGCTGCCGCGTAATCGCCCTGAGCGACGTCTATGGCGCCATCCATAACCCTGATGGCATTGACGTGAAGCTGGCGCTCCGCTTTGTCCAGGAGCACGGCACACTCAAAGGCTTGCCTGGCGCGACACCAATTGATGGCAAGGAGGCGCTTGAGCTGCCTTGCGATATCCTCATCCCGGCGGCCACCGAAGGGCAAATCACCGAACAGAACGCCCATCGCATCAAGGCAAAGCTGGTTGTCGAAGCTGCCAACGGCCCCACGACGACCGAGGCTGACGCCATTCTCCACGCGCGTGGCATTGCGGTCATTCCGGACATCCTCGCCAACGCGGGTGGCGTGACGGTCAGCTACTTTGAATGGGTGCAGGACCTCCAGCATTTCTTCTGGGCGGAAGACGAGATTAACCTGCGTCTGGAATCCGTCATGACGCGCAGCTTCGCCGCCGTGCAGGCCAAGCGCGACTTGGAGAACTGCGACTATCGTCTGGCAGCCTATCTACTGGCTGTGGCGCGCGTTGCCGAAGCCACTCAGGTGCGTGGCATCTATCCCTAGTAGCCACCCCCACACCGTTCAGTGAAGAACCAGACGCCCCCGGCCATGCTGGCCGGGGGCGTCTGTGTCGCGTATCTCGAAAATCCGCCTGTATCCGCTACACGTCGAGATTCTTGACAGTGTGGGCGTGTGCCTCGATGAAGCGCTTGCGCGGCATAACCTCGTCACCCATCAGCATTGAGAAGGTTTCGTCAGCCTTGATGGCGTCCTCGATTGTCACCTGGAGCAGCGTGCGCGTGGCGGGATTCATCGTCGTCTCCCATAGCTCCTCCGGGTCCATCTCGCCGAGGCCCTTGTAACGGCTGACACTTGGGTTCTTCGTCCCGCCCAGGCGCGCCAGGAACTCGTCACGCTCCTGCTCGCTGTAGACGTAGTGCCGCTGCTTGCCAACCTGGATGCGGTACAGCGGCGGCTGCGCGATGTAGAGATGCCCGTTGGTGATGACGCGCTCCATGTAGCGGAAGAAGAACGTCAGCAGCAGCGTGCGAATATGGCTGCCGTCCACGTCAGCGTCAGTCATCAGAATCAGGCGCCCGTAGCGCAGCTTCTCCGGGGCGAACGTGTCGCCGACGCCAGTGCCTAGCGCGGTGATAATGTTCTTGATCTCCTCGCTGGCGAGCATGCGGTCAAGCCGGGCGCGCTCCACATTGAGGATCTTGCCCCGCAGCGGCAGGATCGCCTGGAAGTGGCGGTCCCGTCCCTGCTTGGCTGATCCGCCAGCGCTATCGCCCTCCACGAGGTACAATTCAGCGCGCTGTGGCGAACGCTCAGAACAGTCGGCCAGCTTACCGGGCAGCGTCGAGTCGAGCGGGTCTTTCCGGCGCACCAGCTCGCGGGCGCGGCGCGCGGCGTCGCGGGCGCGCGAGGCGTTCAGGCACTTCTCGATGATCCGCTTGGCCTCGCCAGGCGTCTCTTCCAGATACTGCTGCAGCATCTCGGTGACGGCCATCTCAACCTGCGTGCGGACCTCGGCATTGTTGAGCTTGCCCTTCGTCTGGCCCTCGAACTGCGCTTCTGGCAGCTTGACGCTGATCGCGGCTGTCAGCCCCTCGCGCACATCATCGCCGGAGAGGTTGGAGTCCGCCTCCTTGAGGATGTTCACCTTGCGCCCGTACTCGTTGAGTGTGCGGGTCAGCGCGGCGCGGAAGCCTGTCACGTGTGAGCCGCCGTCCACCGTGTTGATGCCGTTGGCGAAGGAGAAGATTGTCTCGCTATAGTGGTCGTTGTACTGCAGCGCCACCTCGATCAGCGTCTTGTCCACGCGGCGCTCAACATAGGCGGGACGCGCCATGATTACATTGCGGTTCTTGTTGAGGTGGCGCACGAACGAGCGCAGGCCGCCATCAAAGTAGAAAGCCGCCTCTTGCTCACGATCAGGGCGCTCGTCCACGATCTTGATCGTCAGCTCGCGGTTAAGATAGGCCATCTCGCGGAAGCGTTGCGCCAGCGTCTCGAACTGGAAATCACCAGTCTCCATGATCGTCAGATCTGGCAGGAACGTCGTCTTGGTCCCGGTCCCCGTGGCGGATCCAACCACTTTCACCGGCGCGACTGGCATACCGTGGTGGTACTCCTGCATATAGAGCTTGTTGTTGCGGCGCACTTCAACCTTGCAATACGAGGAAAGCGCGTTGACCGCTGAAACGCCCACGCCATGCAGGCCGCTAGACCCCTGCTTGTAGCCATCGCCACCAAACTTGCCGCCGGCGTGCAGTGTCGTCATCACGATCTCAAGAGTGGACGTGCTGGGGCTTTTGGGATGCGGCTCGACCGGAATGCCACGCCCGTTGTCATCTACCGACAGGGAGCCATCAGCATGAATGGCGACGGTGATCCGGTCACAGACGCCGGCCATCGCCTCGTCAATACTGTTGTCCACCACCTCATAAACCAGATGATGCAGGCCACGAATGTCGGTGCTGCCGATATACATACCGGGGCGCTTCCGCACTGGCTCGAGTCCTTCGAGGATCTCGATATCCTTCGCGGTGTACTCCGACGCTTTCGGTACAGTCGCCATACCCTGTATGTTTCCCTTCCCCGACAGCCCACCGACATATAGTCGTTACGCGCTGTCAAACCATAAGCTTATTTATCTTACCACATTTTGGGCGCCCAGGTCACGCCATAGGACCCTCTGATTCCCGAAATTTTCGGCATCAAGGTGTCTTTGCCAGCTTGCTATCAGGCGGGCTAGCTCGCGGGTGTCGGCGCGGGCGTCGAGCCGGTCTGACGGATGGTCGTGATACGCCAGGAGCTGTTCTCCTGCGTCAGCGTCAGAACGAAGACCTGCGCCGTCTTCGTGTCCCCTCGCCGCACGACATCCACTGTCACCGTCGCCGTGGAGCCTTGCGTGACCGTCGAGGTGATCGCGTAGTACTCTACCGCGCCAGAAAGCGCGTCGCTCGCCTGATAGATCTGCTGGAAGCGCTCTTCAGAGAGTTCGTTCTGCGCCTTGCTGGAAAGGAAACTGTAGGCCTGGGGATAATTTTGCGCGTGGACCGCGGAGAAGAAGTCCTCGACTGTGGTATTGGGCGATCCAAGTTGCGTCTGGACCCAGATGCCGCTGCCAATGAGCGAGAGGCTGGCCACCGCGCAGGCGATGAACGCCACTCCGGCTATCGCCGTCACCAGCAGCGCGATCAGGGGAGAGCGGCGCTTGTGGGCGGGCGTTACGGAGTTACGCGCGCTGGATGCGGAAAGGTCGCGCAGGCGCTGGCTTACGTCTACACGTCCTTCCAGCAGCTTGCGCCGCTCCTCGATGCGCGTGGCGAGCTCTTCTTGTCGCTGGGGATCCGACATAGCCGCTCCCATTTTCAGGATGACTCATGCTCGCGTGCGCGCCCTTTGCGCATGGGGCTCCGCGAACCGCGCCGTGATGCGCTCCCAACGCCATCATCACCAGTATAGGAACTGACGCCGCCAGCCCGCAACGGCTCTAGTACCGCTGCCCGCGCCAGGGATATACTGGGCATTGTGCGGCGTCTGCGATCTGAGGACGCCATGAGGGGGAAGGCTCGTTCGCAACCATGCGACCTTCATCAGAGCGGCTTGGGGAACCAGACGGCCCAGGCGTCACGCCTGACCTGAGCGCCCACACGCCCGCGCGGCTGGCGGCGCTCACGCGCGAACGCGCGGAGGCGCTGGGCTTCGACCTGGCGCGCATTACCACCGCCGAGCCGCTGCCGGAAGCGGAAGAGGCGCTCAAGACACGCATCGCCGCTGGTTACTTCGAGGGAATGGACTGGCTGACCGCGGCGCGCGCCGAGGTGTCGGCCAACCCGCGCGCGCTGCTGCCCACCGCGCGCAGCGTCATCACGCTCGGCGTCTTCTACCTTACCGACGCGCCGCTCGACCAGAGCGCGCCAGGAGACCCGCATGGGCGTGTCTCGCGCTACGCCTGGGGCGATGATTACCATGAGATCATCCGCGCCCGCCTCGACGCGCTCGCGGCCTATATCCGTGAGCTCGCCCCACCAAGCGCGGAAAAGAGCATCGTCTTCTGCGACACCGGGCGCATGGTGGACCGCGCTGTGGCGCAGCGGTCAGGACTGGGCTGGTATGGCAAGAACACCAACATTCTGACAAAAGGCTGGGGGTCCTGGGTCTTCCTGGCGGAGATAGTCACCAGCCTAGAGCTGGAGCCTGATCCGCCGCTGATGGCGAGCTGCGGGCGCTGTGAGGTGTGTCTCCACGCCTGCCCGACCCAGGCTTTTGTCGCCCCCTACGTCCTCGACGCGCGCCGCTGCATCTCCTACCTGACCATCGAGCATCGCGGGGCCATCCCGGTCGAGCTTCGCCCGCTGATGGGCGCGCACATCTTCGGCTGCGACATCTGCCAGGAGGTCTGCCCCGTCAATCTGGTGGCCGAGAGACGCCTGCGCGCCGCGGGACGTCTCGGCGGTCCAGGCGAGCCGCGGATGTTCCGCCCACGCGCGACGGTCGGCTCCAGCCCGGCGCTGATCCCGCTGCTGAAGCTGGACGAGGAGGGCTTCCGCGAGCGCTTCCGCCACAGCCCGATCAAGCGCGCCAAGCGGCGCGGACTGCTGCGTAACGTTTGTGTCGCGCTGGGCAACATCCGCGACCCCGCCGCCATCCCCGCCCTGGTGGAGGCGCTGGCGGACACGGAGGCGCTGGTACGCGGCCACGCCGCCTGGGCGCTGGGCCGGCTCAACGCGGAGAGCGCCCGCCCCGCGCTCGAATCCCTCGCCACAGATGACCCCGAGCCATCCGTCCGCGCTGAAGCGCGCTACGCCCTGTCACTGCTGGAGTGATTGCGCGACTGGTCGCCTACGCGCCACTCCCGGCGGTCGCGGTCGCCGTAGCGGCGGGCGCGACCGCCGGGAGTGGCGCGTAGCCCCAGTTCAAAAACGCCCTCGCGGCAGTGAAGCGTCCATCATAGAGCGGCTCGCCCAGCACGACGCCAATCAATGTTCCCTGTGGACGCTCGGCCACAAAGACCAGACAGTAGCCCGCGCCGCCAGTATAGCCAGTCTTTACGCCGATCA
>JAKAIY010000219.1 GCA_021814145.1 Chloroflexota bacterium | reverse complement strand
GCCTAACACCTGGAGATCGGTATACGCTGCGAGCAGTTCGCTCCCAACGGTCAGATCGGGCACGTTCGCGGGCGCCAGTTCAAAGTCGCGGATGATGCCACTTTGGGTGATGAGCACATGCAGTTTGTAGCCAAAGATGGCTTGTTTCTTGGAGCAGCAGTGCCCAAAGGTCGCCCCCGCTACTTTCCACTCGGCGCTGGCCTGGGGCACATAGTAGAACTGCACGACCGGAACGGGCAGGCTGTCGATGATGCGCTGCGTGTCCTGGGCCAGGTCGAGGACGTGGACGACCGCCTGACGGACCAGATTGATAGCGTGGGACAGTCACGACGCCGCCGATTGAAGCGCGAGCGTTCGGGCTGGTGGGGGAAGAGATCGCGATGCGCACGCCAGCAGCTGAGCAAGGTCGTTTCCTGATCCCAGCCACAGCACTCGCCGACAATCGCCATCGTGATCAGTTCGGCATCCGTGCAGGCGGGCGCGGGGCCGGGGCGTGCGACGAGCGGGGCAATCGGGGTGAACAAGTCGCTGATAAGGACATACATCCAGGTGCAGAAGTCGTCGAAATCGGCTATCATCGGAGTCACCTCGGTTGGACTGAAAGGAGTGATAAGATGACTCCCTTGTAGCCAACCGAGCGCTTTTTGTCAACTCAACGAACGAGCACAACTCCCTATTCGTTTTTTTGAATCTGAGCATCATTTGCAGGGACTACAAAGCTTCCTACCTAAAATGCTGGTAGCTCGATAGGCCTTTTTGCACCTTTGCGCTTCCTCACCCCACATCCACCGGCGGCCGCTCCTGCAGCGCCTCCGCGATATGCGGCGCGGCGGCGCCTCCGCCCCCGCCAGGTCAGCGACCGTGCGCGCCAGCTTCAGCACGCGGTGGAACGCCCGCGCCGAGAGCTGGAGGCGCTACGCGGTGACGCTATCACTAAGCTCCTTGCTGTACACCTCGCCGCTCATAGTCGGCGATGGCGTCGAGCATGCCCTGGCGCTTGCGGTAGACGCGGAACAACTCCTGGCGCGCGTCTTCGAGGCGCGCTGGGTCATCGCGGCTGGCGAACAACTCGGCCTCGCGCTCCGCGACAATTTCATTGAAGCGCGCCAGGCCAGCGCGATAGCCGGCTAACTCCTGGTCATTGGTGATGGGTGGCTGGACATCGCGCATCGCGTTGCTATCCTGCTCCGCTCTCTCGCTACACCCCAGCGAACGTGCGTGGCGCAGGAATCGGCCGCCCCCACGCACGGTTAGCCTCGATCCAGCTCTCAACCGCCTCGCGTCCGTGCGCCAGCGCCTCCTCATAGGTCGCGCCATGCGTCACGCATCCGGGTAGTTCCGGCACAGTCACGATATACGCGTCGTCTTCGTCCGACCACTGAATGAGCATGGAGTAGCGGTCGTATTGGTCCTGCTTGTTTGAATCGCTCATGAGTCTCCCCGCGCTTTCTTTATTTTGTCGAGCAGACTACGAACCGCCCGTTCCAGATATGGCTTGGCATCCTCGCCGTCGTTGCCTGGAATAGTCACGCTGTCTGGAACGAGTGGATGTCCCCAAACAGTGTGACTTCCCTTGCCGGGGCGCATCATGCAGCCCTCAGCGCGTAGATCAGCTTTGAGTTGCCGAATTTTGCGCGGCATGCTCTGCTCCTACCCCAACATTTTAGCATTTCTTTAGCGTGACCCCTCGCCTCACCAACTCACCCCACATCCACCCGCGGGCGGTACTGCAGCGCCTCCGCGATGTGCGGCGCGGCGATCACCTCCGCCCCCGCCAGATCAGCGATCGTCCGCGCCAGCTTCAGCACGCGGTGGAACGCCCGCGCCGACAGCTGCAGCCGCTGCGCCGCCGCCCGCAGCAGCGGCTGCGCCCCCGCCTCCACCTCGCAGTATTTCCGCACCTCCGCCGGGCCCATATCCGCGTTCACCCGCGCGCGCTCCGAGCCCGCGAAGCGCCGCGCCTGCCGCTCGCGCGCCGCCAGCACACGGCTGCGGGCCACCTCCGACGGCTCCACCTCACCCTTGCCCGTCAGCTTCTCATACTCCACGCGCGGGACCTCAACATGAATATCAATCCGGTCGAGCAGCGGCCCACTGATGCGCTTCTGGTAGCGGGCGATGGCGCTGGGCGGACAGGCGCAGGGATGAGTGGGGTCGCCGTGGTAGCCGCACGGGCAGGGATTCATCGCGCCGATCAGCATGAAGTTCGCCGGGTACGTCACCGCCCCCTGCGCGCGCGAGATCGTGACAACGTGGTCCTCCAGCGGCTGCCGCAGCGCCTCCAGCGTCGTCTGGCCAAACTCCGGCAGCTCATCGAGGAACAGCACACCGCGATGCGCCAGGCTGATCTCGCCCGGGCGCGGGAAGCGCCCGCCGCCGACCAGGCCCGCGTGGCTCGTCGTGTGATGCGGCGCGCGGAAAGGCCGCTGCCGCACCAGCGGCCGGTCGGACGACACCAGCCCACTGACGCTGAAGATCTTCGTCACCTCCAGCGCCTCATCCGGCGTCAGCGGCGGCAGGATCGAGGGCAGCGTCCGCGCCAGCAGCGTCTTGCCCGATCCCGGCGGCCCCACCATCACCATATTATGCCCGCCGCTCGCCGCCACCTCCAGCGCCCGCTTCACATGCTCCTGCCCGCGCACATCCGCCAGATCATACGGATACGGCGCGTCGTCCCCGGCGGCCAGCGGGCCATCGCCGGGCAGCCACGGCGTGATGCGCGCATCGCCGCGCAGGTGGGCCGCCAGGTGCGCCAGCGTATGAACCGGGTAGATGTCTATGCCCTCCACCAGCCCCGCCTCGGCGGCGTCCACAGCGGGAACGAAGACCGCCTGCGCGCCACGCTCGCGGGCCAGCGACACCATCGGCAGGATGCCGTGCGTATGCCGCAGCCCGCCATCCAGGCTCAGCTCGCCCAGGAACAGCGCCCCCTCGATCTCGGCGATTGGCCCCGTCGCGGTCATCGGCGCGATCTGCTCCGTGGCCAGCAGGATGCCCACCGCGATCGGCAAATCATAGGCCGGGCCAGCCTTGCGCAGATCGGCGGGCGCCAGATTGACGGTGATGCGCTTCAGCGGAAAGATCGCGCCGCTGTTCCTGATCGCCGCCCGCACCCGCTCCTTGGCCTCATTCACCGCCGTATCCGGCAAGCCAACGATCGCGAAGGAGGGCAGCCCGTGGGCGATGTCCACCTCCACCTCGACCAGCGCGCCCTCCAGCCCGACCACCGCGCAGCTCCGCGCCTTCGCCAGCATCGCGCCGCCTCCCCTCAATCTGTGGCCGCGCCCACCTGGCGAGCGCCCGCCGTTGAGCGCATTATGGGCCATTTCCGCCCGCCACGCAATCGGGCGGCGCGCTGCCCACCGCCGCGCCGCCCGCTCGTGGCCGCGATTCCGCCACCTTCTCACCCCTCTACGCATTAGCGCGTAACGAATGCGCGCGAACATCGTTTACCCTACCGAGTTGAGCGGGTATCACGGACTCCTCCACCCAATCGAGGATGACGCTCCCTGCGGTCCTGAACGTCGCTTTCGTTGTCCCCATGGCGAAGCGGCCTCGGTCAGCTCGCGCGTAGCCTGGCCTGACCGCCAGGCCACGCCAAACAGGACGGGTCGGCAGCCCGCCCTGTTTTCTTTTCCCAAACTCCCCCTCCTCCGCCGAAAGAAGGTCTGCGCCTCCTCCGGATAAGGGTCCGCGAAGGCGGACCTTGTGGGCCGAAGGCCCTCCAGGCGCGGTTTCAACCGCCCGCCGCCCGCCCGCCCGCTCGCCC
>JAKAIY010000218.1 GCA_021814145.1 Chloroflexota bacterium | reverse complement strand
CGTGATGAGCACGTCCATCTGATCGTGACATCGCCGCCGTACTGGTCGCTCAAGACTTACAACCCCCACGAGCGCCAGCTTGGCGCGATCGTGGGCTATGAGGAATTCCTGGACGAGCTCGATCAGGTCTGGAGAGAGTGCTATCGGGCGCTCGCGCCAGGCGGCAGAATGTGCGTTGTCGTTGGCGATGTCTGCCTCTCACGCCGTAAAGCGGGACGTCATCGTGTGGCGCCGCTGCACGCTGACATTACTACGCGCTGCGTGCGCATTGGCTTCGACAACCTGACGCCCATTTTCTGGTATAAGATCGCCAACATCCAGACAGAGATGGACCGGCCCGGCTACTTTCTGGGCAAGCCTTTCGAGCCCAACGGCATCATCAAGAACGATGTCGAATATGTCCTGTTGCTGAGGAAACCGGGCGAATACCGGCATCCTACTCCTGAGCAGCGCGAAATGTCCCGCATTCCCAAGGACCTCTACGCGCGCTGGTACCGCCAAATCTGGGACGACATCCCCGGCGCCTCGACACGGGACCACCCTGCCCCATATCCGGTCGAGCTGGCGACGCGCCTCATACGCATGTTCTCGTTCTCTGGTGATACTGTGCTTGACCCATTCCTTGGCACAGGGACCACGACGATAGCCGCGATGGATACGGGGCGAAACAGCATTGGCGTTGAAGTTGACTCTGCCTACCTCAATCTGGCCCGCAAGCGCGTCACCCATCATACGGTTTCCGATATGGCGGAAATTACCATCGCGGATGCGTGTGAAATGACGACGCTGACGAAGCGCCCGCTGGCGCGCGTGCGCGCGATGGCGCCCGCTTCCACCTCTGGCGGGCGTAGCAAACGCCGCGCTGGCCTCTCGATGCAGTCCTCCCCGGAACATAAAGCCCAGGTCGTCCAGATGACGCTGGCGGGCAGTGATTATTGATGAACACGCCAGACAACAAGGATTGCGTATGGAGGATGCTCTCGCGCCTCAGAAATATGTCGGGTGGCTATCGGCGCATGCGGGATTCAACCCGCGCAGCCAGCGGCATTCGGATGTGCTTTCCGGCTTCATCATGGAGGATCTGCGCGCGCTCGCGCCGCACATTTCGCGTGATTTGAGCCAGGGGGCGACGCGCCTGCAGCGCAACGGCGATGTGAAGACGTTGACCACATTTCGCAACATTGACTTTGTGCTCGCGGACGTGATGGTTGATGGCCCACTTCACCAAGTGCGGCTGAGTATCGAGCACAAATCCATCATGGCGGCGCATGGAAAAGCGCGCAAGAACCGCCTCGGGGATATCTATGCTTATGTTAACCATGTGCACAACCATCATGCTCAAGCGATTGCTGCGGTCACGATGGTGATCAATACATCACCCGTTTATGTGAACCCGGACAGTTTCGCTCAGAAAATCGAGCGTACGCAGCTATCTCCTGACGCATGGGCGCGACTCATTCGGGATACTGTGCGGATATTTTCCGATATACCGTTGCGAGAACGCCCAGATGAACCCAATGACCAGCCTGAGGCGTTAGCTATTATGCTTGTGGACTATGATGGCTCTGGCCCAGCCAGGCTTATCGCGGATCCGCCCGCGCCTCAGCCCGGGGATCCTTGCCACATAACGGAGTTTTACCGGCGCATCGTCGCGCTGTATGACGCCCGGTTCTAGCCGATGAGCCAATGCGCCCATCAGGAAGGAGCGCGGCGGGCCAGAACCCAGATACTGGAGGTGGCCTCAGTCGCTATCCGCCTGACCTGCTAAATGTGATTGGCTCGTTGGGCGGATAGCGCGAATGGCGATGACTGCCAAGCATGGGCTCTCACGCCGACACGTCAGTGACGCTCGCGTCCAGCCTGAATTGCGCCGGAAGGTCGCCATGCCGCGCGAGCGGCAAGCGGCGGATGGCGGGATACGTCGCGGGACGCGTGAGTCGAATGCCCAGCTCGTCCGCGAGCTCTGTGACGCGCGACAACAGGGAGGGCGGCAGGTGACGCCGGAAAGCGAGGATGCCGCCAAGGCTATCGGCGATCATGTCCCGGATGTGGGCGTCATCCTTCTTTTCGTGGAAGTGCGGGCTGCTCGAGAGATACTGCTGCAGCCGCACGCGCGCCGTGGCGTTGGGGTTCCGGGCGCCGATGAGCGCCAGCTCAAGCAGCTGGAATGTCTCGATTGAGAAACCCGACGAGAAGCGCAGCGCCGTCGCCGCGGCCATGGTCATGCCCTGTTCTCCCGCGTTCGACGCGAGCAGCCGCTGATTGTTTTCGGGCGCCCACGCGCGCAGCAGCTCATCGCACAGGGGAGCGATGACTTGCGTGCAGCGCCCGAGGACCTGGGGCTGTGGCGTGAATGTCACCCCATTGTAATGCGGCTTCGAGGCCCAGCAGACGCGCACATTATGCAGCGGCGCGCTCTCAGGGTATTCCTGGCGCCCACGATACGGGGAGTACGCGCCTGCGGAGGACGAGGTGAATAGCTGGCCCATGGCGAGGATGTATTCGAGCAGGGCGCTGGGAGCGTAGTTGTCAGCGTCGAAGTAGACGACCCATTCCACGGTTCCCAGAAGCGCCGCGAGAATGGTCCCGATGTACATGCCTTCGCCCTTGCCATTTCTCACCACGCCGCTCGCATCAAGGATATGGGGAACGCCACACTCATGGAAGAACTGGGCGATGTGCGCGTCCTTCTGGTGAACAAGGTAGGTGGCGCCACGCGACGTGAGCTCTTCGCCTAGCGCGTAGCTTAGCTGGGGAAGCGTTCTGGGCGAGCAGTTCGTGACGACAATCCGGGGACTGTCGGCGGGAATGTAGCGCAGGATCGTAAGCAGCGTGTCCACTGGCTCCGATTTGTGGCTGATGACGAAAGCCGTATGGCGCACGAAGTAGTCCATGTCGCCAAAGCGATCAGCATCCATGACGCTTGGCAGGCGAAGGGTCTCGATGTCCATCCCTCTACTCCTTGTGTTTTCTGACCGCGACGGGAAGCGCGACGATACTGTCGCCTGACGGTGTTTGACGGTGGCCGGTGTTTGGGCATGCGCGAGAAGCTGCGTGTGACAGATGGTTATGTAGATAGTCAGAAGATGGGAAGTGGCGCGAGCGAAAATAGTGGTGAGGCGGTTCACAGAGTCGCGATAATCAACCGCCGTAACCAGTATGCGGCACAAAGGTAAGTCCAGTATAAGTTTTCCCTAAATTAAAGATAAGGAATTTGCGCTGGGGAAAATAGAACGGAACGCAGGCGCAATGGCCGTCTGAAAGATAGAGCGGCGGCTCCCTGAATCGCCCGCGCGGGGCGGCGCGCGCAGCCATGAGACGCGCGAAAAAGCCGGGAGCGCCGTGACGCCAGGAGCCTCTGAAGGTTTTTCGCGCGCGCGCCGCCTGGCGCTGGGGCTACTTCGCCGCGTCCATCAGGAACAGGCGCAGCAGGTTGAGCGCGGTGTAGGCGGCGCGGGACTTGATCTCGCCGCGCCCGCCGCGGAAGAGCTGGCTGGTGTCGCGCGCGCCCCAGTCCGCCGCGACGGCGATGTGGACTGTGCCGACTGGCTTGCCCTCCTGCTCGTCCGGCCCCGCCACGCCGGTGACGCCCACGCCGACCGACGCGCCCAGCCGCGCGCGCGCCGCCTGGGCCATCGCCCGCGCCGTCTCCTCGCTCACCGCGCCGTGCGCCGCCAGAATCTCCTGTGGCACGCCCTCGCCGCCCTTGACATCGGTCGCGTAGGAAACGATCCCGCCCCGGAAGGCGGCGGACGAGCCGGGAACATCGGTGATGAGGC
>JAKAIY010000217.1 GCA_021814145.1 Chloroflexota bacterium | reverse complement strand
GACCTTGTTCTTTACCACCTTCACCCGCGTGCGGCTGCCGACGACCTCCGTGCCGACCTTGATGCTTTCAATGCGGCGGATGTCCATGCGGATGGAGGAGTAGAACTTCAGCGCGCGTCCGCCGGGGGTCGTTTCCGGGCTGCCGAACATGATCCCCACCTTCTCGCGGATCTGGTTGGTGAAGATGACGGTGGTGTGGGAGTTGTTGATCGCGCCGGTCAGCTTGCGCAGGGCCTGGCTCATCAGCCGCGCCTGCAAGCCGACGTGCGAATCGCCCATCTCGCCCTCGATCTCGGCGCGCGGCACCAGGGCGGCGACCGAGTCAATCACGACTACGTCTACCGCGCCGCTGCGCACGAGCATCTCGACGATCTCCAGCGCCTGCTCGCCGGTGTCGGGCTGCGAGATCAGCAGGTCGTCCCGGTTGACGCCCAGGCGCCCGGCGTAATCCGGGTCCAGCGCGTGCTCGGCGTCAATGATGGCGCAGACGCCGCCGCGCCGCTGGGCGTTGGCGATCACGTGCAGGCAGAGGGTGGTCTTGCCGGAGCTTTCCGGCCCGTAGATTTCGGTGACGCGCCCGCGCGGCACGCCGCCAATGCCGAGCGCCAGATCCAGCGCGATGGCCCCCGTGGGGATCGCCTCCACCGAGACGTGCGCCCGGTGCTCGCCCAGGCGCATAATCGCGCCCTTGCCGAAGCGCCGCTCGATCTGGCTCATGGTGGAATCGAGGGCCTTCTCGCGCTCGCCCGCCCGCTCGTTCACGCTCGCGCTCGTCCCATTCAGGCCCGCGGCGCCGCCTCGCTCTGCTGGCATGTCTCTCTCCTCTTTCCGGGGTCTCCGCGCGCGATCACGACGCGACGACGGGACTTCGCCGGGGAAATGGCGTCATGTGTGATGAAATCCGCCCATCTGTTCAGGCGAATGGGGCCGTCCGCGTGTCCCGTTTCTCGAACATACGTACCAGATGAGTGTACGTGATTGTCCGCGCGCCGTCAACAGGAATACCGCTCCGCGCGCCGGGTATGGTATGGACAGATGGCCATACGCCAGAAGCGCGCTGGCGCGCGGTCACTGGGTGAAACGGCCCACAGAGCTATTCCGGCGCGGCGGCGCCCAAACGGAAGCCCCGCCTAGCCCTGCGCGCTCTGACTCTCACCCAGCGCCTGCGCGCGCAGCTTCTCCAGATCAACGGTGACGCCGAAGGCGGCGGAAAGCTCTTCGTCGTGCCGGCGCTCGTGCTCGCGCAGCATCTCCAGCAGCCCCGCCACGCTCGGCCCGCGCGATGGCTGCCCGCTGACGTCAGCCAGCAGGCTGGCGACGCCTGGCTCATACGGCGGCTGCCCGCTGGCGCTGGCGGTGTCCAGGGCGAGGTCGGAGATACGCCGCTCGGCCCACGCTTCGCCGCCCACGCCGGTCGCCGCCGAGATGAGCCGCGCGCTGGCCCCCTGCAAGCCCGTCAGCAGGTCGTCGCGGCCCAGCGCGTCATAGCGCGCCACCGCGCGCGCGTTGAAGGCGCCCGCGTCGCGCAGGGCCTGCGTCAGCTTCTCGGGCAGCGCCCGCAGCGCGCTCAGCTCAAAGACCGCCGTCGTCCACTCGTCCCAGGCCAGCAGGTGCGACAGCATCGCGTGCGCTGTCCTGCCGTCAGGCAGCAGCGGCTCGCGCCAGCGCTCCTGGGCGAGCTGGTCCGCCAGGCCCAGGGTCACAAGCCGCCGCTCCCGCATAGACTGGATCAGTGTTGTTTTCTCTCCGGTAGCCATCGCGCGTCCCTCCCTTTTCACGGCGCTCCCCCGGATCCTTGATACCCCACGCGCTCTGGAGAAGCGTGGGAATGGGAGCGTCGCCGCGCCTCCGAGGCTCTGCGGCGCTACGCCTCACTACAACGCGCGGCGGCCTTCCAGCGCGCGCGCTAGCGTTCCCTCGTCGGCGTACTCCAGATCGCCGCCGATGGGCAGGCCGCGCGCCAGCCGCGTGATCGCCAGCCCCGGGCGCGTGATCGCCTGCGTAATGTAGGTCGCCGTGTAGTCACCTTCCTGGTTCGGGTTGGTCGCCAGAATCACTTCATGGACCGCGTCACCCGTCCGCAGGCGCGCCGCCAGCTCGTCAATCTTCAGATCGCGCGGGCCGATGCCTTCCAGCGGCGAGAGCGCGCCATGCAGGACATGGTAGACGCCATGAAACACGCCCGTCCGCTCCAGCGCCAGCACGTCCAGCGGCTGCTCCACGACGCAGATGACGCCGTGGTCACGCTCTTCGTTCGCGCAGATCGGGCAGGGGTCTGATTCGGTAATGTTGCAGCAAATCGAGCACTGGATGGCGTTCTCTTTCACCCGCGTGATCGCCTCGGCCAGGCGCCGGGCCTGGTCCTCCGGACTCCGCAGGATATAGAAGGTGAGCCGCTGCGCTGTCTTGGGGCCAATGCCTGGCAGCTTGGCCAGTTCCTCAATGAGCGCCATGATCGAAGCCGATGTCGTCCGCATACTGTTCCTGAAATCGCTCTCTGGGAGGCTCCCGGCTTTTTCAAGGCTGGGACGCGCCAGGGGGCCACGCGCGGCCCCCGTCTCTCATCGGGCGCCGGTCATTGATGACCGCGACTAGAACCCCATCCCAGGCGGTAGCTTGATGCCGCCCGTCATCGCCTGCATGACCTTGGCCTGCGCCTCGGTCGCCTTCTCGAAGGCGTCCTTGAACGCGGTCAACACCAGGTCTTCGAGCATGCTCATGTCTTCGGGGTCCACGACTTCCGGGTCAATCTTGACCGCCTGCGCCTCATATTTCCCGTTGATCGTGATCGAAACGGCGCCGCCGCCGGAGGTCCCCTCGAATGTGCTGTTCGCCAGGTCCTCCTGCATCTTCATCATCCGCTGCTGGAGCTTCTGGATGTCTTTCATGTTAAATCCCATGCCGGGCTCCTCTCTTGCTGCCCCGCGCGGACCCCTGGTGAACCGCTACAAATCATCGCGGAGCGTCTGAACACGGCCTCGCCATGCGGTACCGGCGGCCTGAACGCCGCCATACGCGCGTATGGCGTATTATATACCCCGCGCTCCTTCGCATGTTCCCCGCGACACGCGATGCGCAATATTTTCTCCCCCGACCCTGGGCGCCGCCCGCGCCAGGCGGCCGGGAGCGGCGTCATCCGGCGTCATCTCAGGCAGGACGATGGCGTTTCGCGGCGCAGCGACAACGCGTTCTCGTCGTGAGGCCAGTAGATGGACAGGAGCGCCGCGATTGGGAGCGCGAAGAGCGGGGCGAGGTAAAGGATGTCAGCCCCCAGGGGCGCGCTCTGGGCGCACGTGTAGCCGCCGCGAAGAACGTAGTGGCTGCAGAATGGCCCCCTGGCGAGCAGGTCAAACACTGGCAGCGCCCGGCTTGTCGCGCCGATTCCCGTGAGCGCCAGCAGCGAGAACAGCGCCATCCCCCGGCTCGTGCGGTGGCGCAGAGCGGCGTCCAGCACGCCCAGGCCAATCGCCAGCCCGGCGAAAAAAAAGCTCACCGGGTAGAGGAAGAGGACATATATCGCCAGCGCGCTGGCGGCGGACCCAATCCAGACACAGGCGCCCGTGAGCGCCAGCGCGCCAGCGGAGAGAGCCAGAATCCCCCGCTGCATGGCGCTCATGCGCGTGACTCGCTCCATACCGTTCCCTCTCCCTCCGCGACTGACGGCTGACGCCACCGCTCACACTACTTATTAAAGTATAAACGCGCGTGATGGCCGGACTACAGGGGCCTAAATATCAACTCCGGCCAGCCGGCTGGCGGCCGCGGCCGCGCCCCGTCCGCTATCCGC
>JAKAIY010000086.1 GCA_021814145.1 Chloroflexota bacterium | reverse complement strand
GTTGGCCAGCGTCGCCGCCGAAGCGCGCGCCAGGCTGGAGCGCGCTATCGCCGCGCTCTCGTAATCGGGTTTGCGCGCTCCCCCCGCCAGAGAATACCGGGCTAGCCGCCCATTCTGATCACAGCGGGCGACGCCTCGCTCTGAGGCGCCGCCCGTTTTCGCGCGCGTCGCTGAACTTACGCGCCACGTGTAGGAAGCGCGCCGCCCTGCGCCACTGAAGCCGGAACATCGGATGCGTTCTCGATTTGTGGCAAGACAAACCACGCGGTCGCCAGGCCAAAAATAGCGCCGGTCAATAAACGTAGATAGACATTACTCTCGTGCCATCCGAAGAGCTGTGTCCCGCCATCGAGCGCCATCGGAAGCATGCCCAGCAACCACCATCTCCAGCCAATCGGGCGGAGGCGAAAATATGCGCGATAGCGGAACAGCGCCAGGATCAACCCACCTGCCAGTAGCGATGAGTAAATCGCCAGGCATCGCGAGCAAAGGCACATCTGATAGCCAGCGATATAGAAGGAGTGCGAGGGAACCTGCCCGCAAAAGACGCGATAGAAGTCAAACAGCGCGCTGCTCGGCCCTGTAAGCCCTAGCGCATAACCAACCGGACCAAGGGCCGACATACCAATAAACAGCGCAAGCGCCCCATTGAAAATCGCGAGCCAGTGCCGCTGTAACGGGCCCAGAATCCCCTCAACGATGTTTGCCACCGCGCGGCTATAGCGCTGGCGGCGAACACTAATGCCTGTTAGCGCCGCCGTGATCTCCTCCGGCGTGCGTGGCTGGCGCTCTGTATTCTCAAGCGACATCATGCGTCTCCTTCAATGATCCCTGGAGCGGGCCAACAGGTTCTCCGTGTTTGTATCATAGCTCATGCGCGCGTCATCAGCGTAAATTCGCTTCAATCAGTATAATGGACTATGGCGACTCATTCCACCGCCGTCACCCTAGTCACGCAACAAGATTCGAGGACACCGCATGTCCACTACGCCCCAACCAACCGACTGGAACCTGGATCCAGCGGCGCTCGTCGCGCTCACCCTCCTGCTAGTGGGCTATGCGCTGGCCGTTGGCCCGCTTCGCGCTCGCATGCCAGAGAGCCAGCCCGTGCCACGCAAGCTCATCGTGCGCTTTGTCGCTGGCTGGGCCTCGCTCGCGCTCAGCGTCATCTCGCCACTCGACACACTCGGGCGCTATTACCTGTTCAGCGCGCACACCGCCCAGCTCTTTATCATCATCACGCTCTCCGCTCCACTGCTGATGGCTGGCCTGCCTGACTGGCTCATGCGCCTGATTCTCCCCACCCGTCGCTTGCGTGAAGCGAGCGGTGGACTGCTCTTTTCCGTCATCGCTGTCGTGCTCTTCAATGGTCTTATCCTTCTTTGGCACGCGGGCCCGCTCTACGAAGCGGCCATCCACAGCGATTTCTGGCATGACATGCAGCTGCTCACCTTCGTGGTGGCGGGAATGCTCACCTGGTGGCCATTGCTCACGCCGGCCAATCACCAAATTCGCCTGTCCAGCCCGCTCCAGATTCTATACCTCGCGGGGGAAAGCATCCCGCTGGATGTTTTCGGCGTCTACGCTATCTTCGCCCAGGGCATCATCTTCTACCACACTTACGCCGTCGCGCCGCATTTCTGGGGAATCTCAGCCTCGATTGACCAGCAGATCGCCGGAGGCATCCTGGCCGTACCAGGCAACGTTATTGATGTCATTTTGATGAGCGTCGTCTTCTTCGCCTGGATCGAGCGGATGGAGCGCGCGCAGCGTGAACGCGAACGGCTGGCGGACGAGCAGACGGCTCAGGTGAGCGGAACGGGGGAGTGAGCCGCAGGGCTTCATCCCGCCTTCGCCTCATCCCACAATCGTAGCCACTCATCCAGTGTGAGCGACTCCAGCGTCTGGCCGGCCGCCGCCGCGCGCGCTTCCATCGCCTCAAATCGGCGCCGGAAACGCACGTTCGCGGCGTGCAGCGCCTCCTCTGGCTGGATGCCCAGACGCCGCGCCAGCGTGGCTACCGCGAAGAGCAGATCGCCAAGCTCCTCCGCGCGCTCTT
Organism: Chloroflexota bacterium; assembly: GCA_021814145.1. Classification (GTDB taxonomy): domain Bacteria; phylum Chloroflexota; class Ktedonobacteria; order Ktedonobacterales; family JADMIN01; genus JAKAIY01. The sequence goes on along the minus strand of JAKAIY010000086.1, from coordinate 15,477 downwards.
CCGTCGAGCCTGCCGCCTGCGCCAACTCGCGCGCCTCCTCCACAACCTTGTCGAGCGCGCCAGAAGCGTCGGGCCAGTCAAACCCTGTTTTCGCGGCTTTCTTGCTCAGCTCGAACGCCTGATAGAGCGCGGGCGCGCTGCGTGGAATGCCGCGGAGAACGCTCTCCCGCTCCACCGTCTCACCGCGCGCCGCGCGCTCCTGCCGCTTGATCGCCTCCCAGTTCCGCAGCACATGCTCCGCGTCGCGCACAGCGACATCGCCAAAGACATGGGGGTGACGCCGTATCAGCTTCTCGCTGATCGTCTGCAAGACATCGCCCAGATGAAACTGGTCCTCGCCGTTCGCCACTTCCGCCTGGAGGTAGACCTGCAAGAGCAAATCGCCCAGCTCCTCGGCCAGCTTCTCCGCCGATTCGACACTGCCATCCAGTTCATCTATCGCCTCGGCGACCTCATAGGCTTCTTCCAGCACGAACCGGCGCAACGACTGGCTCGTCTGCTCCCGGTCCCAGGGGCAGCCGTCAGGAGCTCGCAGCCGCATCACGATATAGCGCAGCCCCTCAGGCGAGCGCGTCGCGCGTAGTGGCGTCAGTGATGGCACATAAAGGGTTGTCAGGTGATCTGCGCTCTCGTCGCGGTCCAACTCGACCAGCGTCAAGCGGCGCAGCTCCTCGCGCCCAGGAACGCCTGCCCAGCGAATCAGCGTCACTTCCCAATCATCGGGGTAGAGTTCGCCCAGCGCCAGTTTGACGCCACCCGCCAGGCGGCGGTTATAGATCTGCGCGATCAGTGCGGGCTTCGTCGGCATCAGCGCGCCCATCACGGCCTCAGCGGGCGTCGCCGCCAGCAGCGTCGCGTCCAGCAATTGCAGGTCCCGCTCCAGAGGGTTGAGTCCCAGCGCCGCGCAGACCGGCTCAAGAAACGACAGTCCGCCGATAACGCGCGCCATCACGCCTCGCTCGCGCGCCTGCTCAAGCAAGAGCCGGACGGACTCCTCCCCTATCAGCGGATGCCCAGGAGTCGCGTACACCAGCGACTCCCCCTGTGGCAGCGCGGCGGCCTCACTGAACAGCCGCTGCGCCATGAGCGGATATAGTTCCGCGAAATCATTCGCCGTCTCGTACAACTCATCAAAAGACTCGATGATGAGATCAGGCCGCGCCTCGCGCAGAGCGTCTACTGTGGGATGCCGGAGTGTCCGGCAGATGACACGCCTTGCCGCCATCAGCGTCTCATGCGCTTCGATGGTCAGGTCATCCCATCGCCCAGGCCCCAGGCCGACGGCCACAATGCCGCCCTGAGCGCCCTGTGCGGCCTTACGAACAGTTCGAGCCATGCCAGATCACCCCAGACGCCAGCTACTTGCCAACATACTGCTCAACCGCGACATGCGGCGCCAGCACATTGTCAATCCAGGCGTTGAGATACTGTTGCTGGGTCTGCGCGTCTGGGACCGCGCTTAATGGCGCCTGCCCCCGGCTGAGGATTTCAAAGACTCCGTAGCTTCCCTGGAAAGGAACGACGATATAGCGAGAAGCGCTTTGGGTCCCAAAGACCATCGTGTCAAACGCGGCGACAAACTGCCCCACATAAACCGTGCCCAGGTCGCCACCAGCCGCCCCACTCTGGACATCGAGGGATTTCGTCTTTGCAAGCGTCGCGAAATCCGCGCCGTCCTGAAGCTGCTTGATAATCGCGTCAGCGTCGGCTTGTGTTTTGACCAGAATGCCTCGGGTCTTAACGACTGGAAGCTGTCCCTTCTGAGAGAAGACGGTCGTATAGGCCTGTTGCTCGGCAAGCCAGCGGATAGCGTCAGGCGTCGCGGCATCCACAAGCTGTCGCAAGCGCGCATTGCCCGGAGTCTGCTTCAATTGCGCGTTCGCGTTGGCCACCTGCGCATTGAGCGCCGCGACGGCGACGTCAATATCCTTCTCCGTCACAACCAGACGCTGCTTGTCGAGCTGCGTCTTGAGTGTCAGCGTATTCACGAAGAAGCTTATGGTCTGGGCCTTCGCGGAGCTGACGATCGCGCGGTCAGCCGGGGACTGCCAGCCAATCGCTGTCGCGCTCGCATCGGTCTGTAGCGCATCACTCGCGGTGAACAGCGCGAGGATCTGCTGGTATGCGGACAAGGAGACTGGCGCCCCGCCAACCCGCATCGCCAGCACCGGATCGCTGTTCGCGCTTGGCGCGCATCCCGCGAGCGAGGGCAGCAGCGCCAGCGCGAGGCCAAACACCAACGCGAGCCTGGCCACAGGACGCCGTGGAAAGCGTATGGCGGCGAATGCGAAAGAGGTAATAGATGTGGGCATGGGGGTAAAGTTCCTCAAATACACCCGTTGTTGACGCCTGGATCAGACCCACGAGTGTGGTGGCGGAAACGCCAGGTGGGCGCGCGCCTCATCTAATCGAGTGTAGCACGCGCCCACCTGGCCGTCAACGCGCTAGAGCCAGCCGAATGTCTGCGCTAGCAGCCCAAGGTTTAGCATGACGATAATCACTGTGACACCCCACGCCAGCCAGCGCGTCACCGGCTTATTGACCAGCCCACCCATAATGTCCTTCCGGCTGGTAAAGTAGACCAACGGAGCGACCGCGAATGGGAGGGCGAAGCTCAGGGCGACCTGGCTCAATACCAGCGTCTGGGTCGGATCCACGCCCAACGCGATCACGATCAGCGCTGGCGCCATCGTGATCAGGCGCCGCGCCCAGATCGGGATGCGCCATCCGAGAAACCCTTCCATCACCACCTGGCCAGCCATGGTCCCCACTGTGGACGAAGACAGGCCCGACGCCAGCAGCGCCAGCGCGAACAGCCACGACGCCGCGTTACCCAGCAATGGCGTCAGCGTCTGATACGCCGTCTCAATCGTCGCCACGTCCGAGTGGCCCGTCGCGTGGAACACAGAGGCCGCCAGCAGCAGCATCGCGCCATTGACGAAGCCCGCGATTCCCAACGCCACCCAGATATCAATTCGCTCGAAGGCGAAAATGCGGCGCTTTTCCCGTAAGTTGTGCGCCGGAATCCGGCTCTGTGTCAGGGCAGAATGCAGATAAATCACGTGAGGCATCACTGTCGCGCCCAGAATACCTACCGCCAGCACTACGCCACTCGCGCCACCAAGCTGGGGTATAAACGTGTGATAAACAATCTGGCCCCCATCTGGCCGCGCCATAAATGCTTCAACAAGATAGCTGCATGCGATCACCGCGACCAGCAATCCGATAACCGCCTCCAGCGGGCGGAAGCCAAAGCGCTGCAACGCCAGAATCGCGAACGTCGCCACACCAGTCAGCAGGCCCGCGAGGAACAACGGCACATGCAATAGTAAATTGAACCCGATAGCGGCGCCCAGGAATTCAGCCAGATCAGTCGCCATCGCCGCGACCTCGGCGACAATCCATAGCGGCACATTCATCCACTGCGGGAAATAATCATGCGCGAGCTGCGGCAGGTTTCGTTCGGTAGCTATGCCAATTTTAGCGGAGAGTGTCTGAAGTAGAATCGCGATTACGTTCGCTAGCAGGATGACCCATAACAAGGTATAACCGTATTCCGCGCCAGCCTGAATATTTGTGGCGAAATTGCCGGGATCCACATAGGCTACCGCTGCTATAAACGCCGGGCCAAGAAATGGTAAAACGCCACGAAGGCTGAATCCGCGCGTGTGCGTCAATGACTTTCGCGCCTGCGAGACCGTTCGCTCGGACATGCCCGAGCCCCACCCGCTCATCGCAGTCAGCGCGCGCACCCCAGGTGGCGCGTTTCGAGTATTCTCGCGTGTACCCACACCCATCACAGGCCTCATTCCTCTCGCTCTTCATCATTGCTCGCATCGCTATAACCCCAGCTTGTTCAACGACCCGTTGAAACCAGAATTCCCGATGCGAGTTCCTGTCCGACCGTCTGCTCCATCCGTGGCGCTCCCACTTCCAGACGCAACGGCCCACCGAATGGCTCGCGATTCACTACACGCACTGCCGCTCCCGGCGTAATCCCTAATCGTGACAGGTAGCGCAATTGCTCTGCGTTATCGTCCTGGACACGCCAAACGACCGCTTCCGAGCCTGGCGCGAGCTCCAGCAGCGGCTGCGTTTCAGGAGCGATAATCTCCCCGCTCTTGCGCGGGATCGGGTCTCCATGCGGGTCTACGGTAGGCCAGCCCAGTATTGCGTCCATGCGCTCTTCGAATTCATGCGAAATCGCGTGCTCCATCCGTTCCGCCTCCGCATCCACCCGGTCCCATGAATAGCCCATAACCTGCTCCAGGAACAGCTCCAGTAGCCGGTGCCGGCGCGTTATGATCAGCGCCACCTGGCGTCCCGCCTCGCTCAGCTTTACTCCATGATACGGAACGTGCCGCACATAGCCCTGCTCCGCCAGCCACTTGAAGAGCTGCGTCACAGCGGCGTCGCTAAGCTGTCCGCTAGGTTCCAGCAGCGCGAGCCGGTCACGCATCTGCGATGTCGTCACGCGCTCGCCTCGCTCGCTCAACTTATAGATCACCTTCAGGCAATCCTTGGCGCGCGGCGAGAGTTCACGAAGATCAGGAGCCATTGCCACACTCTCCAAAGCTTATTTTCACGGCCGTAAAAAATCATAGCATGGCGCACGTGATACCGTCAAGCGATTGCCAGATGGTCCTAGTTTCTGGGGAAGCGTATCCTCCAACCAGACGCTATACGAGAGTGAACGGGAGATTGTATAATGGCGAAAGCCATCGCGCGCGCAGTTCTGCGCGGGCATGTTGATATCCTGCCCGATCCACGTGGGTCGTAGCCTGGCTGTCGAGACAGGCGAGCTGCGTCAGATGATGTCCTCATAAAAAGGAGATCGTATCCAATGACCTATGTAATTACCAACCCGTGTGTGGGTGTGAAAGATGGCAGCTGTGTTGATGTCTGCCCGGTAGATTGTATTCACCCTGCGCCGGGAGAGCCCGAATTCGAGCAGGCCGAACAGCTCTACATCAACCCTGATGAGTGCATTGATTGCGGTGCCTGCGAGCCCGCCTGCCCGGTGAGCGCCATCTTTGAGGAGAGCGCTGTTCCCGCCGAGTGGCAGAACTTCATCAAGATCAACGCCGACTACTACCGTAACAAGTAGCGCGATCCGCGAATCACGATCCGCCTGACCAGTCAGCGTCTATGGGCCCGCACGCCCGGCCACTACGCCACGGCGTCGCGGGCCATATCACGTTGAAAGGCCCGCGAGGCGCGGATTTTACTGGAACAGGCGAGACACCAAAAGGGTAGAAGGTAATGAGCGACACGGATATCAACGCCCTGATCCAGCGCGGCTACGAGCTGGATGACCAGGAGCGGTATGAGGAATCACTGGAGGCCTACGAGCAGGCGCTCGCGCAGGCCCCTGACCACTCCGAAGCGTGGTACCTCAAGGGCGAAGCGCTTTTCTCACTCGACCGCTACGAGGAGGCGCTCGCGGCGTTCGAGCGGTCATTGGAGCTCGATTCAACCGAGGCTGACATCTGGGTTGGCAAGGGCAACGCGCTTACCGCGCTCGACCGAGGCGCTGAGGCGCTCGTGGCGTATGACAAGGCGCTGGATATTGATCCCACGCAGGTCACCACCTGGCTGTTCAAAGGCATTGCGCACTATGACATGGGCGAAAGCGCCCAGGCGCTGGCCGCCTATGAGCGCGCCACCACGCTCGATCCACAGCAGGCTGAAGCGTGGTCAGGCAAAGGCGACGCGCTCGCCGACCTCGAGCGCGATGAAGAGGCGCTGGCCGCTTATGAGCGCGCGCTTGATATCGATCCTGACAACGTAGACGCCTGGATTGGTCGCGGTGACACTCTTGCCGATATGGATGATCCGCTCGCCGCGCTCGACGCCTTTGACCATGCGCTGACCATCGAGTCTCTCAACGCCGACGCGCACAGTGGCCGTGGTGACGCCCTCGAAGCCATGGACCGGCATGAGGAAGCGCTCGACGCCTATGACCGCGCGCTCCAGCTTGAAAATAACAATCCACGCGCCTGGGCGGGCAAAGCGATTACCCTCGGCAGCCTCGACCGCAACGAGGAGGCGCTCGCAGCATTCGACAAAGCGATAAGTCTGGATGAGGATAATGCGCTGCTCTGGCTCTTCAAGGCCAACACGCTCGCCATGCTGGACCATCCAGAGGAAGCCCTCGCCGCCTATGATCGCTCGATTGACCTCGATCCATCATTCTCCTGGGCCTGGCAGGGCAAAGCGCATATCCTGCGCGAGATGGGCCGCTCCGCCGAAGCCGCTGAAGCCCAGCGCCACGCTGAGGAGCTCGACCAGGAGAGCGATTGACGCGCTTCGCCTCCAATTCCCGGAAAAACCGCAACACGCGGGCCTCCCGTTTGCGAGGCCCGCGTGTTGTCATGGAAGATACATCCGCGCGCGGCTTCACATCCTTTGCGCAGCCACCGCGCGCATCGCGGCCTCAGCCGCAGCCACCGTCCGCGCGATATCATCCTCGCTGTGCGCCAGCGAGAGGAAGCCCGCCTCAAACTGGGATGGCGCGATATATATCCCCTGCTCCAGCAGCGTGCGAAAATACGTCGCGAAGGCCGCTGTATCAGAAGTCTTGGCGGTCGCTTCATCCACAACTGGCTGCGAAGTAAAGAATGTGGTGAACATCGAGCCGACCCGGGTCTGGTAGACAGGGACACCCGCCGCTTCCGACGCTGCGCCAATCCCCGCCGATAGCGCCGCCGACAGCTCTTCCAGCCGCTCATAGACACCCGGGTCCCGCAGCAACTCCAGTTGCGCCGCGCCCGCCGCCATCGCCAGCGGGTTGCCTGACAGGGTTCCCGCCTGATACACCGGTCCAGCTGGGGATACGAGTGAGAGGATCTCCCGCTTGCCACCATACGCCGCGGCAGGCAGTCCCCCACCAACGATCTTGCCCAGGCACGTCATGTCTGGCGTAACGCCATAGAGCGCCTGCGCCCCGCCATGCGCTACCCGGAAACCTGTCATCACCTCGTCAAAGATCAGCACCGCGCCATACTCTGTGGTCAGATCGCGCAGCCCTGCCAGGAAACCGGCGGCTGGGGGCACGCAGCCCATATTGCCAGCCACCGGCTCGACGATTACCGCCGCCACATCGTCCGGGAACCGCTCGAAAGCCGCGCGCACAGACGCGAGATCATTGTACGGCGTCACCAAGGTTTCAGCGGTCACCGCCTCCGGCACTCCAGGGCTATCCGGCGTCCCCAGCGTCAGCGCGCCTGAACCCGCCGCCACCAGCAGCAGGTCAGCGTGTCCGTGGTAGCCGCCGGCGAACTTAATGATCTTCCGCCGGCCCGTATAGGCCCGCGCCACCCGCAGCGCGCTCATCGTCGCCTCTGTGCCAGAATTGACGAAACGCACCAACTCGATCGCTGGCATTGCTTCGATCACCAGTTCAGCCAGGCGCGTCTCCGCCTCCGTCGGAGCGCCATAGCTCGTGCCCCGCTGCGCCGCGCGCGTCACCGCCTCAACCACGCTCGGATGCGCATGCCCAAAGATAAGCGGTCCCCAGGAGCCAACATAGTCAATGTAGCGGTTGCCATCCACATCGAAGAGGTACGCGCCCTCACCGCGCTCGATGAAGATGGGCTGTCCGCCCACCGCTCGGAACGCGCGCACGGGACTGTTCACGCCGCCCGGAATCACCTGGCGCGCACGGGCGAAGAGCTCCTCTGAGCGAGATATGTTCATCGCTGGCCTAAACCCCTTCTCAAAAATGAAGAATCGCGGAAGGCGAGAGAGCGCAGGCGCGCCGCGACCGGCCACCACGCCTCGCTCTATTCTACCCCGCCATGCGTCGAAACCTATCCCAACCGGGTTGACGGCGCCTCATACCGGCGCTATAACCCACAGGGGCGCGTACACGACGCGCACACCATCATGCCACAGTGGAGGCGCCATGCTGGAGCAACTGCGGGGACGCAACCTCTCTCACGTGGGCTGCACGATCGGCCTGACCGCCGGCCTCTTCTTTGGTCTGATCGCCGCGCTGGTCATCATTAACCTCGTGAGCGCGCCTTCCGCGACCAATCTCGCCACCGCCGCCTGGTTGGGGCTCACCTTCGTCCTCGGCGTTACGGGATATTGGGCTGGTGGGCGTCTCTCACGCCGCCTCTGGGGTACAGGCCGCAGCGATTCCGCTCCGGAGTAATCTGGCTACACCACGCCTGCTAGATATTCACCAGAACGATGCCCGCCAGTATCAGCGCAACCCCGGCCCACTGCCAGCGCGCCAGCCGTTCCCGCAGAAAGAGCCACGCCAGCAACACCGTAAAAGCCGTGAAGAGCGAGGAGAGCGTCACCACGATCGAGGTCAGCGCCGTCGTGATGCCAATGTTATAGAAGATGTTGGCGCTGACATCCAGCGCCCCCGCGGGAATGATCCACACCCAAAAGCGCGCGCCACGTGGCGCGAGTGGCGCGCTCACGGCCTGCGTCCCAGCTGGCATCATTCCTGGTGACCATCCTGACCTCCGCCACAGCCAGCCAGCCGCGACGATTAATGTCAGCGCTGTCAGGTCGGTGATTTTACCAATCAGGGCGACCTGCGCGCCGCCCATTTCTGGTGTGATAAAACGCAACGCCCAATAGGTCACACCAAAGATCGCTGTCGCCAGCAACACTTCTGGCACACCTTTACCCAGCCGCACGCCTCGCTGTGGCGCGCTGGCGTCGTGCGCGCTTCCGGCGTGCGTTCCAGCCAGCCCAACCCCAACCAGCGTCAGCGCGATGCCCGCAAGCTGCGCGGCGCTGGGACGTTCGCCAGAGAGCAGCGACAGCGCTGCCGTGATCGCCCCAAAGGATGCCGCGATGGGCGAGATGAGCGAAAGCGAGCCAATCGTGAATGCGCGGTACAGCAGCGCCGCGCCGGCCAGAATCACCAGATTCAGCCCAATCGCCGCCAGCGTCAGCTCTGGCGTCGCGCCCGCGAAGCTGAGCGGGCTCCATGGCTCGATTACGACCGCGAACACCAATAGCCCGAAGAACTGGTCAAAGTACAGCGTGCGGAATGTTCCGGCGGCCTGTGTGGCGCCACGGATACAAAAATCCGCCACGCCCCAAAAGGCCGCCGCCAGGAGCCCCAGCGCTACTCCCATCGCCATCGAGAGCCCCCATCAGCCGAGAAAGCGTTCCCCACTGACGGTTAGCGCACGCTCGGTCGCTCCGCCTCATGCGCGCGGGCTCGCTCGCGTTGCGTCAGCAGTCGCTTGCGGAGACGGATGCTCTTTGGCGTCACTTCCACCAGTTCATCGCTGTTGATGAAATCCAGCGATTGCTCCAGACTCAGCCTTACCGTTGGCGAGAGGCGCACCGCGATGTCAGAGGTCGAAGAGCGCACGTTCGTCTGCTTCTTTTCTTTGCAGACATTTACCACTAGGTCATCCGGGCGGATGTGCAATCCCACAATCATTCCTTCATACACCTGCGTGCCCGGATCCACAAACGTCTGGCCGCGCGTCTGGGCGTTATTCAACCCGTAGGTCATCGCTACGCCCGTCTCCGACGCCACCAGCGCGCCGTTACGCCCCGAGCCCATCGCGCCGAGCCACGGCTCATAGCCGATCAGAATACTGCTCATCGCGCCATTGCCTTGCGTCAGGGTCAGAAACTCGTTGCGCAGACCAATCAGCCCTCGTGTTGGAATATCGTACTCCAGCCGCACATTGCCCGCGCCATCGTAAGCCATATTCGCCAGCCGGGCCTTGCGCCGAGCGACGTTCTCCGTCACCGAACCCACATATTCCTCACGGGTGTCAATCACAAGCCGCTCAATCGGCTCGACAACTTGTCCGTTTTCCTCGTGGGTGATGACTTCCGGCCGCGATACCTGAAGCTCGTAGCCCTCGCGCCGCATCGTCTCAATCAGTATCGCCAGATGCAGCTCGCCACGCCCGGAAACGATAAACTCATCCGCGCTGACCCCGTTGGCTACACGCAGACTAACATTTGTCTCCAGCTCCCGGTACAGACGCGCGCGGATCTGTCGTGATGTGCTCCACTTCCCCTCGCGTCCCGCGAACGGGCTGGTGTTCACGCCAAAGGTCATCTTCAGCGTTGGCTCCTCGATGGCGATATTCGGCAGCGCCTCAGGCGCATCGGGATCGGCCAGCGTATCGCTGATGTTGAAATCATCCATCCCTGTGATCGCCACAATTTCACCCGCGCGCGCCTCCGGCACCTCGCGGCGGCTCAACCCGTCGAACGTGAAAACATATGTCACCTTGCCGCGTGTGATCTCGCCATTGCGCGCGATACGCGCGATAGTCATACCGGGCTGGATTACACCACGCTTGACGCGCCCGATGGCGTACTTTCCCTTGTAGTCATCGTAATCGAGCGTTGTCACCTGCATTTGGAAAGCGCCGCTCTCGTCCGCCACCGGCGCTGGCACATGGTTGACAATCGCTTCGAACAATGGTGACAGGTCCATATTGCTGTCATTCGGATCCAGCCGCGCGATGCCTTCACGCGCAATGGTGTAGATCACCGGGAAATCGAGCTGGTCATCACGCGTCGCTATCTCCAGGAAGAGGTCTTGCGTCAAGCTCAACACCTGCTCGACACGCGCGTCACGGCGGTCAATCTTGTTAATAACCACGATGGGCCGTAGCCCAAGATCGAACGCCTTGCGCAACACAAAGCGCGTCTGTGGCATCGGGCCTTCGACAGCGTCCACCAGCAGCAGGCAGCCATCGGCCATGTTCAGCACCCGCTCGACCTCGCCGCCAAAATCAGCGTGTCCTGGCGTGTCAATGATGTTGATCTTCACGCCTTTGTAGCGCACCGCTGTATTCTTGGCTAGAATCGTGATGCCGCGCTCGCGCTCCAACTCATTCGAGTCCAGGATAAGCTCGCCCACCTGCTGGTTCTCACGAAACACTTTGCTCTGTTTTAGCAGACCGTCCACCAGGGTCGTCTTGCCGTGGTCAACGTGGGCGATAATCGCAATATTGCGGATATCTTCGCGTATACGCTTCGTGGTCGCGCCCTCCGTCAGTTCTGTTATCTCCATACCTTGTCGCCTTGTTCTCCCAGGACGCCGCCACGCGCTCCACGAAACTTCCGCATCCCTGGCGCGCGAAAACCATCCGCCCTCATTATGATCGCTTCTGTACTACTGACGCGGCGTGAGCCTATCGCTCTAGCCCGCATGCGCGCGAAGGCGAGCGCCTTGCGTTGGCCATCATTGGCCAGCGCCGCGCCCGCCATCTCCCCGGTTCGCCTGCCACTGCCACGCGCGTAGCGGCTCGCTACCAACAATCGCTCCTGCCGCCCTCATTGCGCGCTCGATACAAAGTATACCACGTCTTCCGTCTACTTCGCTCGCTCGCGCGCCCGCAGGCGGATGCCATACAGTGGCACAGCCGTCACCCGATAATACTGCGTTAGCGTCTGGTCTGGGACCAATTCCAGCTCATATCGTCGTAGCGCCTGCGACACCAACGCCTTGATCTCCACTTTGGCGAAGTTGATGCCAATGCATACGCGGGGGCCGCCACCAAACCCCACCAGCGAATAAGGCGTCCGTTTATGCTCCTCACGAGGCGCGGCGAACCGCTCAGGATCGAACTCCTCTGGCCGCTCGAACACCCCTGGCAAGAGATGGGTCGCTGCGATGGAGTAGAAGACATATGTCCCAGCTGGCACATGATACCCCGCGAAATCGAAATCCTCGATCACACCGCGTGGCCCATTGCTCACTGGCGGATACAGGCGCTCCGCCTCCATCAGGACCAGATCGAGATACTTCATCGCCTTGATGTCCGTCAGTGATGGCTCCGCGTCCGGCCCCACCAGTTCGAGTTGCTCAGCCAGCGCCCGCCGCGCCGTGTCTGGATGCTGCGCGAGCAGCCCAAAAAGCCACGCGCTCAGGCTCGTCGAAGTCTCATGCCCCGCCACCAGCAAGATGTTCGCATGCCCGATGATGCGCTCATCGCTCAGCGGCTGCCCTTCCGCATCGGCCGCTGTCACCAGCAGCCCCAGGATATCATCGGTCGGGTGGGCGCGGCGCTCGGCGATTTTCGGGCGGATCAGGTCATCCAGCTCTCTCCGCAGGGCGGACATGCGCTCCTCCCACTCCTGCTGGCTCCCTACCACCATGCCCAGCGTCAGCATCCGCATGAACACATCGCGGAAATGGTCAACCTCTGGCCCGGCGCGCAAGCCCGCCAGCGCCTCTGCCGCCACATCGAACGTGATCTTGCGCGCCTCATCATATACATCAATCTCGCCGCGCTCACCCCACTTCGTGATCCGCTCCCGGATGATGCGATTCATAAGCGGCACGTAGCGGTCCATATAGGCGATCGCAAACGCCGGATTCATTAACCGTCGGTGCGCGTCATGCTCCGCCCCATCCATTGTCAGCAAGCCGTCACCGAAGATGTCCAGCACACTGAACAGATTGCCCCATCCCTGACGATATGAGAATTTCAAGCGGTCGGTTTGCAATACAAAACGGTTCGCTTCTGGCCCCACCATGTACACAATGTCAAGCCCAAAGCTATTCGTGCGAAAGATTGGCCCATGCCGCTGATACATCTCCGCCAAAAATGGCCCGACACGCATTGGATAGTCGGATGGCAGCGTAATTTCCGGAATCTCCCTGAATGGCCGCGTCCCCGCCGCAGTTTTTCCCATCGTCATCGAACCCGCGTCCTTCTCTAAATAAACAGTCCACTGGCTCCGCGCATCGTTGGGCATGGAGCGCGCCCACAGGAAAACATACGGCCCGAGCACAGGAAAGTTGAGAGGAAAGACGCGGCTTCGCTCGATGACGTGGGGAATTATTCCCTGTTGCTGCGCACAAAGAACGCTAGCGTATGGGCGGCAAGTGGAGTAAAATATTGAAGATTGCGTGGCGTATGCCCCGTGAAAGGAGCTCTCATGCGCGTTCTGTCAGGCCCACCCCGCTACTTCTTCCTCCGACGCGCTCGCGGCGTTCGGGAAGAGCTAGCTCACTGGCCCCCAGAAGATAAATCCCCAGAGGCGCCTGATAACCAGATTTGTGTGGCTGTGCGCCTCTACCCGGTTGAAGGCGCCTGGCGCGCTGAAGCGGTCAAATCCGAGGCCAATCTGAAAGAGCAGGTCGAGGGGGCGTTCATTCTCACGCGCGAGACAGTTCTTGGCCTCTCACGCGATCAGCGCAGCCCGGTGACACTCGCCTTGATGGGCGTGCGCGTCGTCAAGATGGACGATGGCGAATTCACCAGCCATCTCGTTGTCCGCGTGACGGGAGGACTGGGGCCGGGCGCGCCTTCCGCCCCGCTCGTAGCGCCTATATCGGCCATGATCCTGGGACGGTATGTTGAGCGTGGCGCGCATGCGGAGGCGGAGCTTGACTTGCGGCTTTCGCCCGCGCAAATCGTCTCAGCTCCAGCATACATGCCCGACGCGCGTATTCACCGAGCGGTGGGTCTTGCCCTTGACCAGACAATCCTCTCCGCCGTCGCCCGGCACGCCGTTACCTACGAAGTTTTGGGAGGCCGGGTCTCGCTCTATGGGCGCGCGGATCTTACCGCCCTCGGCGAGGAAATTCGCGCCGCGCTCAACCAGACCCCAGGGGTAGTGGATATAGACGATCACATCATCTATGTTGACCAACTCAAGGACCAGGTTGAGCAGGCCCTCGCCGCCAAAGGCATGGGCGGCATCGCGGTCCTTAGCGAGCATGGTCTGATCGCTCTGCGTGGCGTTGTGCCTGACTCCCACACCCGCTACAAAGCGAAAGACACCGCCGCCAGCGTTCCTGGCGTTCGCGGAGTCATTATCCAGGACCTCAAAGTCGCTGACAGCGCCACCGTCTAGCCTGGTCAGGCGTCGTCTTCGCGCATGAGCACGCGTCGCACAGGAACATATTTTAGAGTATCCCGTGCGACGCGCAGCCTGTTTTCTCCACTCTTCGCAAGGCGCCCACTCTCCATGCGGTACACTGCCATCGCGCGTGGTAACTTCGAAAGGCGGGGTATCCTGGCATGCTGGCGGGAAAGAGAATCGTGGTCGGGGTCTGTGGCGGCATCGCGGCGTATAAGGTCGCCGATCTGGTGAGCAAGCTACGGCAGGCTGGCGCGGATGTGGACGTCATCCTGACGGAGCACGCGGAGCGATTCGTGAGCGCCCTGACATTTTCCGCGCTCAGCCAGCGCCCGGTCTATGGCGATCTGTGGGAGCCGACTGGCGAGGCTGCCGCGCGCCACATCGCTCTCGGTCGTGAAGCCGATCTGCTGCTAGTCGCCCCCGCAACCGCCAACACGATCGCCAGACTGGGGCAAGGCATGGCGGACGACCTGCTCACTACTGTCGCGCTGGCCACTACCGCGCCGCTTCTGCTGGCTCCCGCGATGGAAAGCCACATGTACCAGCATGCCGCCACCCAGGCCAATCTGCGGCTGCTGGCGGAACGGGGCGCCATTGTTATCCCGCCTGAGAGCGGGCGGCTCGCATCTGGCGAGATTGGCCCAGGGCGCCTGCCAGAGACACCTACGCTGCTGGCGTGGATCAGCAAAACCCTGGGACGAAATGGCGACCTGGCGGGCAGGCGGGTAGTCGTGACGGCGGGCGGCACGCGCGAGCCAATTGATCCCGTGCGTTACATCGGCAACCACTCCAGCGGGCTGATGGGGTTCGCCCTTGCCGAGGAGGCCCGCGACCGGGGAGCGGACGTTACGCTGCTCGCCGGGTCTGTCAACGCCATCCCCCCAGACGGGGTAACGTTGCGGCGGGTCGGAACGACCCTGGAACTGCGTGACGCGACGCTAGAGGCCATACGCGAAGCGGAGGCGCTGGTAATGGCCGCCGCTGTCGCCGACTATCGCGTAGAGCGCCCCGCCGGCCACAAGATCAAGAAAGGCTCCGCCGACGAGAATCCCGATGGATCCCTTACACTCCACCTCACGCCTAACCCGGATATCCTCGCGGAAATCAACGCGCTTGTCACCGCTGGCGGCGCGCCCCGCCTCATCCGTGTGGGTTTCGCGGCGGAAACCACTGATGTGGAGCGCAACGCGGCGGCTAAGCTAGCGCGCAAGGGCCTTGATATCCTCGTAGCCAACGATGTTACGAAACCCGGCAGCGGCTTTGGAACGGAAACCAACGAGGTCATTCTGCTCAGCGCGGGTGGCGCCAGCGAGCGGTTGCCGCTCATGACCAAGCGTGAAGTCGCCCGCGCCATCTGGGACCGGGTCGTCCCGCTGCTGCGTGACCGGGCTCCATCCAGCCGGGACGCGGAACATTAATGCCCGCTGAGGGCGTGGCGCAATAGATTCACCCATCCGCGCCAGTATTTTTGCGCCTATCATATCGCGATGCTAAGATGGCTGACGTGTGGAATATCGGGAACCGCGGACGAGCGGGCGACAGCCCCATGGGGAAACGGCATAAGGATCGATAAGGCGGGAGAGCATGGTAAGCAGAGAGCCGCTGTGGCGGCGCGCGGTGGCGCGTGTCATCCAGGCGCCAGCGCAGCGGCTG
>JAKAIY010000085.1 GCA_021814145.1 Chloroflexota bacterium | reverse complement strand
CCGCCGCGCTCCATCCTGCTGTTGATAGATATAGCATGGAGCGCGGGGTCTTTTCACGCGCGGGCGTCCGGCTTGCGCTGGATGGCGTATCGGGTATCGGGCAGGAGGGAGAGCGCCGCGCTATTCAGCGGAGGAAGTGGCTTTGCGCGGGCGGCCTCGGCGTGGACGCGATGCGGAAGGCTCGGCGGCCTCTGGCTCAGCGGAAGGTTCGGCGGCCTCAGGCGCTTCAGGAGCCTCAGGCGCGGCGGCCTCAGGCGCTTCAGGCGTGATGGTGAGCGTTTCCACGACAGGAGTCTCTCCCGTGGGCGTGGCGGGCGCTTCTTCCACTACCTGCGGAATTTCCGTCTCTGGAAACTCGGCGGGCGGGATCTCTGGCAGGGATACTGGCTCTGACTCGGCGGTAGCCGCGCTGGGAGCGGCGGCCGCCATGCTGTCCGCAAACTGGCTACGCTGGCGCGGGCCAAACTCCATCGTGCGGGTATCAGCGAACTCATCGGCGCGCTGGCTGGCCCACTCAATGTGGCGCTGGTGTCCGTTCACGATGTTGACCAGCGCGGCGCGTAGCTCGCCATCCAGGTTCGACTCCAGCAGATCGCTGGCGCGTTCGGCGACGATGCGCTGGTGGTGGGCGAAGGCGCGCAGGCGGTCGTCATAGCGCTCAGCGCCGAGGACCTCGAAAACAACGCCGTTGATCTGCGGGGTAACGGGCAGGCCCGCGCGCTCCATTTCCCCGCGCAGTGTCTCGCAGGCGCGGATGTCGTCAATGCCCATGCGCATCAGCGCCTCGCGCTCGGCATATTCCGTCGCGCCGGAGGCGAGCGCGACTTCCATCTCGACGCTGGCGCGCTCGTCCTCGATGAGGAGGTTGAGCGTGTCCACGAGTTCTGGCTCGTAGTCGGCGGCGGTTGTCACGGTAGCTCCTCCAGCGGCTGTATCCCGGGTCATTCAGCGCGCCGCCCGTTTTCTGCGCGCGCTTGCGTATTTTTCTCGCAAGCGTGGCGCGGACGCGCTTATCTCAAGGGTATATGACGGCGGCGGAGAGCGCAAGGTAGCGGTTTGCGAGGCGGATTCACTCTGGCGCGTACTTTCAGTCATGTTTATAGGCGCGCGCCACATTGAAAGTGTATAGTAATGCGGGTTATTATTGGCGGCGAGACTTTTAAAGCCTGATGTCAGGATTGCGCTCTCCCGGCGGCGGGGCGAGGGGAAGTATGCAGTGCAGGCAGTGTGGAGCCGTGACGCGGCCCGGCATGACGCAATGCCCGAATTGTGGGGCGCAATTGGCGAAGCAGGATGACTCCCCATTTGAGAGCCCCCAGCCCCAACAGCGGTATATCCCAGGTGGAGCTGGCGGTTCTGGCGGTTCCGCCGCGCCTCAGCAGCCCCCATCCACTCCACCTGCCCAACGCCGCCCGCAGGGATCGCTGGGCAAACGGCTGCAACAGCGTTCCGCCATGCGCGGCGAGCCAGGTGGCCAGGATGAGCCGTATCCACCACGCCGAGGCGGGAGTAACCCCTATCCGCCACGGCGTGGTGGAGAGGACAACTATCCGCCACGGCGCGGCGAAGACGACTTCTATCCCCCCCAGCGTGATGAGGACGATGCTTATCCCCCACGGCGCGCCGCGCGCTCACGCCCGCGACCAGACGAGCGTGACGCCCCAAGTGACTATGGCCCGCCTGGCGACCGTGAGCGAGAGCGGCGGATACCCACAGGGGGCCAGAGACGCGGGCGCGGCTACGACGGCGATGACGCTGATAGCGGCGATGATCGCTATGGGCGTGACACTGACGACGCCGACGGGGAACCACGCGGCTACGACGTTGACGATGCGCCGAACGAGGCCCCAGGCTGGGCGGAAGGCCACGGACGGAAGACGTCAGGGCGCCGCCGGGGCGGGCCTGAGCAGGCGATCCCCGCGTGGGATGACTATACCAATCCGCTGGATGATCCGCGCGCTCCGCCGGGGCTGCGTGGGTCCAGCCGGAGCGGCCCTCCGCGCCGGTCGGGGACATCAGGAGCTTCACATGGTAGCCGGGGGCCATCGCGCTATGAGAGCGACTCGCGCCGGGGGGCTGGATGGCAAGAGCCGTCTGGCTATACTGACGAGGAGCCGGCGGTCCGCTATGGGGACGAGGGACCGGAAGAGTATTCCGAGGAGTATGAGGCGCGCCCGCGTTATCCTGATGAACGGCGTGGACCGCCTTCGGGCGCGCGCGCGCCGCGCTCAGCTCCAGGCCCCAGCCGCGCGCCAGCTCGTCGCCCGGATGATGGCCGTGGCGCTTATGACGCCTATGACGCGCGAGAAGAGCGCGGGCGCCCTGGCGGGTACGGCCGGGCCCCTGCCTGGGCGGAACGTGATCCGCGCCAGATGGGCGGATATGATGACCGCTACCCCGTTGCCCGGGGCTACGACGATATGGGCCGGGGCTATCCTTCCATGTCGCGTGGCGGGCAGATGGCGCGCGCGCCGCGCGAGGCGTATGAGTCGTCAGGCATGTGGGAGCCTGGGGGCGCGCTGGCTGGGCCGCCAGGAGGCGCGCCTGGCCTGAGCGCGCGCGACCGCGGCGCAGACAATCCGCCAGCGAAGCCGCGCGGTGGGGCTTTTGCGCTCGCGTTCCGGCTGCTGACGACGGTAGTCGTTGTGGTGGGTCTGGTTGTCCTTGTTGGGCCGGAACTCGCGCCGAAGCTGGGCAGGTATCTGCCATTTCTGCAAAGCGGCGCGCAGGTGACGCCGCCGCCAACGTTCGCCACCTATACCCCCGGCCCCACGCCAACCGATATCCCCAACTACAAGCTGTTCACCAGTGAGGTGAATGGCTATGCGATGGATTATCCCGCCTCCTGGGGGACATCTACCCTGTCTGGCGCGAATAATGACACTGTCAACCAGTTTTCCCGTCCCAACACCTCCACAGAGGTGAATGTGGAGCATTCATCGGCCTTCGACTCAGCCACGGACGCGCAGATTCTTCAGGTGGAGATTCAGGACGCGCAGTCGCAGGGAATGACGTTAACCGAGATCACCGGGGCGGCGACCACCGAAGGCATCGGAGGCGAGATCTGGCAGCGCCACGAGTATTCAGTGACGACCAAGAGCGGGACGAAGCTGCATATCGCGATCCTGACCTGCCATCATCTTGGCAAGGGATATGTGATCGCGCTGATCAGCTCCGACACGGGGTTCGCCACTGACGACACAACGACCTTCGAGCCGATGCTGCGCTCGTTCCGCTTCCTGTGATGTCCGGCCTCACGGACGGAGAGCGGCCAGTTCGCGTGTGTAGAGGTCGTAGGCGTCGTCGCTGAAGCAGACGAAAGTGACCTGCTCGATATTGGGATAGCGGTCTAGCGCCCTGGCTGTTTCGGCGACGGCGATCCTCACCGCGCGCTCGATCGGAAAGCCGTAAATGCCAGTGCTGATAGCGGGAAACGCGACCGTGCGCAAGCCCTGGGTGGCGGCCAGCGCCAGACTGTTGCGATAGCAGCTCGCGAGCAGCTCGTCTTCATGATGGCTTCCACCAGACCAGACCGGACCGACGGCGTGGATGACGTGACGCGCGGGTAGGCGGTAGCCGCGGGTGATGCGCGCCTCGCCGGTCGGGCAGCCGCCGAGCGTGCGGCACTCCGCCAGCAACTCCGGCCCAGCGGCGCGATGGATCGCGCCATCCACTCCTCCGCCGCCAAGCAGGGACGAGTTGGCGGCGTTAACGATCGCGTCTACCGCGAGTGTGGTGATGTCGCCCTGCCAGGCGACCATGCGCGCGTGTGATGGTGTCATCGTGGTTCCCCTTCCCGTCGCTGTTCCTCCGTAGGGATGGCTCAGTTTTAAGAATCGCCATGCCTGTTAGCTGGCGATATAGCGAGTTGTTATGGGTCGTATATGCCGAGCTTATGCTATAATTTTGGTGGCTCACGGCGGCGCCTTAACAGATAACGCCTGTCCGCGAGGCAGCTGTTTTGCCGTCCGGCGCGATGCGCGCCGGGGAAAGCGGTCCTGGAGGTAGTATGCCCTACGATGTCACGTTGATTCCAGGAGATGGCACGGGCCCGGAGATAACTGAGGCGACCCGTCGTGTGCTGGAAGCGACCGGTGTGGAGTTTCGCTGGCACATGAAGGACGCCGGGCTGGCGGTTCTGGAAAAGTATGGCACGGTGCTGCCAGATGAAGTGATCGAATCTATCAAGGAGACGAAGATCGGCCTGAAAGGCCCCATCACTACCCCGATTGGCAAGGGCTTCCGCAGCGCCAACGTCGCGCTGCGCAAGAGCCTGGACCTTTACGCCAACCTGCGCCCGGCGAAGTCCTATCAGGGCCTGCGCTCCCGCTATGACACGGTGGACCTCATCATCGTGCGTGAGAACACTGAGGACCTCTACGCCGGCATCGAGTACCAGCGTGGCACGCCGGAGCTGGAGGAGCTGGAAGACTTCATCGAGCGCGTCTCCAGGGTCAAGCTGAGCCGGGACGCGGCGATCAGCATCAAGTACATCTCGGTGGCGGCCAGCCGCCGCATCGTCAAGTTCGCCTTCGACTACGCGCGCGCGAACAACCGGCGCAAGGTGACCGCGGTCCACAAGGCGAACATCATGAAGTTCTCCGATGGGCTCTTCCTGGCGACAGCGCAGGAAGTGGCGAAGGAGTACCCCGACGTCCAGTTCGAGGACCGCATCGTTGACAACATGTGCATGCAGCTCGTGCAGAAGCCGGAGCTGTATGACGTGCTGGTGCTGCCGAACCTGTATGGTGATATCCTCTCCGACCTCTCCGCTGGGCTCATCGGCGGCCTGGGCGTGGCGCCGGGCGCCAACATCGGTGAGAAGTACGCCGTGTTTGAGCCAGTGCATGGCAGCGCGCCGAAGTACGCCGGGCAGAACAAGGTCAACCCGATGGCGATGATGTTCTCTGGTGTGCTGATGCTGCGGCACCTGGGCGAGCGTGACGCCGCCGATCTGATGGACCGCGCGATGGCGGCGGTGATCGCCGAGGGCAAAGACGTCACCTACGACCTGAAGCCACGCCCCGACGATCCGACGGCGGTTGGCACCTCGCAGGTGGCTGACGCGATCATCGCCAAGATGCGCGCGCTGCGCTAGCGTTCTGATCGAGCATGGCAGCCGGACTATTCCTCAATGCGGAGGAATAGTCCGGCTGTGTTTAGAGCATGCGCCTGGCGATCCGCTTCTTGCGCCAGGAGGGTTCCAGTGTATGCTTTTCGTGGGGCCATAGATGGTGGCGCTGTAACCGATTATGTCGGTGATGTGACTGGACACGACGGAAGCGAGGGACGCTAGTGGCGGATGATGAGTTGGCGCGGCTGCGCGCAGCGGCTGAGACGCGGGCGATGATTGACCGGCGGATCGCGGAGCTTTACGCGCCGGAAGATGAGGCGCTGCGGGCGGCGCGCGAGGCTCCCGCGGCGCATGGCATGCCAAGCATCAGTGTCTCGCCCGCTCAGGGGCGGCTCCTGCAGACGCTGGCGCGCTCGATTGGCGCGCGGCGCATCCTGGAGATTGGCGCGCTGGCGGGCTACAGCGGCATCTGGCTGGCGCGCGCGCTGCCGCCTGACGGGCGGCTGATCTCGCTGGAGGTAAGCGCGAAGCACGCGGAGGTCGCGCGGGCGTCGCTGGCGCGGGCAGGCATGGCGGATCGCGCCGAAGTGCGCGTCGGCCCGGCGACTGAGACACTCTCCGCGCTGGCGTCGGAGCCGCCTTTCGATCTGGTGTTCATTGACGCCAACAAAGAGGACTATCCGCTGTACCTGGAGTGGGCGCTGCGGCTGGCGCGACTGGGCGGCTTTATCGCCGCTGACAACACGGTGCGCTATGGGGAGCCGCTGGCTGAGACGCTGCCACCAGACGCCAGCGATTCCGCGCGCGGGCTGTGGGAATACACCCGGCGGGCAGCCAGTGATCCACGGCTGCTCTCCATCGCCTTGCCAACTGACGAGGGCGGGATGGACGGCATGACGGTTTCCCTGATAGTCGCGAAATGAGCGCGCGGCGAGCGGTGAGTAGGACTACTTGCGCGCCCTGCTTGACGCTCGCGCGCGATGGCGGCTATGCTTGGCGGCAAGGCGTCCAGCGCGCGGTGATGCGGCGCGGCTGGACGGAATTAATGGCGCGGAGGCCACGCGGTGGCTGAGAGGACAAGATAAAAGGATGGTAGCCCGGATCGCTGGCGGCGCGGTGGCTGGCGGGCTTCTCAGCCTGGCGCCGCTGATCGTGGTCAACGCGCTCTCGCTTACCAGTAACACGGTGGATCCGTCGTCTACCGCGCTGGCCGGAGCGCTGGCGCTGGCGCTGGGTATCATCTTGGGCGGGCTGGCGGCGGGGGTAATTGGCGGGCGGCGTGGTGGCGCGATCGCGGGCGCGATCGCCGGAACATTCTTCGCGGCCTGCCTGATCGGCCTGATGTATGAGTTGCGGGCGCAGGGGAATCTCCCGAATCTGGTCGCGCTGCATCCTGTGCGGACGGTGTGCGCGCTGGTTTTTATTGGCGCCCTGGTCGCGGGAGTAGCGATTGGCGCCGCCGCGCTGACCGGAAGGCGGCCCGCGTCCGCGCCCGGGATGACGCCGCGAAGCCCAGAGCCGCGGGGCAATCCCACGCTTGGCGTGAGCCAGCCACGCGCTGGCTCGCGTGAGTTGACTCCAGCGCGGCGGATGGATCAAGGCTGGCCGCCCGACCCACGCCGCACGCCTCCAGGAAGCGGGCCGCGCCCACCGCGATCACAGCCCGCGCGGCGGCCAATGGCGACACAGCGCGACGCGCAGGGCCGCTGGCCCGACGCGCCAGACCGATGGTAAGCGTTCCGCCTGGTGGGGCGGGTAAAGCCCCAGTGATGATGGGAGCAGAAGACGCCAGCTTATGACACGCCTGATTTTTCTCGGGACCGCCTCCGCTTTGCCCACAACCGCGCGGGGCAATGTGGCGCTTGCGCTACTTGGAGACGCTGGCGGACAAGGGCTGCTGATTGATTGTGGCGATGGCGTCTATCGCGCGCTCTCCCGCGCGGGAATCGGCCCGGACGCGATTGGCGATGTATTCATCACACACGCGCATATTGACCACATTGGCGGGCTGCCGTCTCTGATCGAGAGCTTCCGGCTGGCGGGCCGGCGGCGACCGCTGCGAGTCTATGCGCTGCCAGAGACGATGAGGGTGGCGCGCGCGCTCATGGACATCTTCGCCTTCGAGCTCACGCTGGAGCGCTGGAGCTACGAAATCAGCTTCACTGTGGTGGACGAAGACGCCAGACTAACCTTCCTGGACGCGCCCACGCAGCTCTACCGCATGCGCCATAGCATCCCTTCCGCCGGGCTGCGGCTGGAGTTGCCAGGTGGGGTGATAGCCTACTCCTGCGATACGGAGCCAGCGCCCGCGATCGTGGATCTGGGGCGGCAGGCGCGGCTGTTTATTACCGAATCCACGTTCCTGCGCAAGAATGAAGCGTTTGCGCGGATGTCGAAGCACATGACAGCGTTCGAAGCTGGACAACAAGCGGCGGCCTGCGAGGTGGGAACGCTGGCGCTGGTTCATCTTGGCGAAGGGGAGGAAGGCTGGTCGCAGGCGGAGGCGAGCGCGGAGGCTGCGGAGTCTTTCTCCGGGCCGATTATCCTGCCGCTGGATGGCGACACCCTGGAGTTGTGACGCGCCGCCACGAACGACCGGCGTGTGGCATGCGGGGCTAAAAGCCCGCGCGCACCCTTCTCTCCAGCGGGTTCTCTGTCACTCGTTCCCCTTGTGCTATACTGGACGGGAACGCCTGGAACAGGTGTTCAGACACCATACCCACGCGCCTGGAGAGACGACCGATGGGCGATGATCGCATCGTAGGGCCAGATATGGGCGAGGAAGACTACCAGGAAGGCAGTCTGCGCCCACGACACCTGGATGATTATATTGGCCAGGACCAGGTCAAGGAGAACCTGCGCATCCTGCTGGAAGCGGCGCGCAAGCGTGGCGAGGCGCTGGACCATGTGCTGCTCTATGGTCCGCCGGGACTGGGCAAAACATCGCTCTCGCTTATCATCGCGACCGAGATGGGGTCGAATATCCGCATGACTTCCGGCCCGGCCATCGAGCACGCTGGCGACCTGGCTTCGATCCTGACAGCGCTGGACGAGCGCGACGTGCTGTTCATTGACGAGATTCACCGCCTGAGCCGCCCGGTGGAGGAGCGGCTGTACTCGGCGATGGAGGATTTCGCGCTGGACCTGATTATTGGCAAGGGGCCATCCGCGCGCAGCGTGCGCCTGCCGCTGAAGCCGTTCACTGTCGTTGGCGCGACGACGCGGGTGGGCGCGCTGACAGCGCCCTTGCGCGACCGCTTCGGCGCGATCTACCGCCTGGCCTACTATGATGACGCGGCGCTGCAGCATATCATCCGCCGCTCGGCGCGCATCCTGCGTGTCGGGCTGGATGATGAGGGCGTGGCGGAGATCGCCCGCCGGGCGCGCGGCACGCCCCGTATCGCCAACCGCCTGCTCAAGCGCGTGCGCGACTACGCGCAGGTGCGCGCCGACGGCTTCATCACGCGCGAGGTGGCTCGCGCCGCGCTGGAGGCGCTGGAGGTGGATGAGCGCGGGCTGGACCCTTCCGACCGCAATGTGTTGCGGACGATCATCGAGAAGTTCGACGGCGGACCAGTGGGCGTGGAGACGCTGGCGGCCAGCAGCAGCGAAGAAGTCGAGACGATCGAGGATGTCTACGAGCCATACCTGCTGCAACTGGGCTTTGTGGCGCGCACGCCGCGCGGTCGCGTCGCCACGCGACTGGCCTACGAGCACCTGAAGCTGCCCTACCGCGAGGACCCCGCGCTGCGCTCGCTCTGGGAGACGCCTGACGCGGAGGTGGAGTAAGAGGTGGCTTTCAGGCTGAACCTCGGCGTAACGAACGGCGCCGGGTAGCCGCATTGGCGTGAGCGGTCCGCCATCCGACGCGCCGCCCGACGCCGCTGATGGAAATTGCCCTGGTGGGCTTCCGTGTCGTCCTGAGAGCTTCGCTTTACTCACTCACGGAATCGGGCCATGACAGTGGTTCCGACGCCCATTAACGTCGCTGCCAGGCCAAAACCAAGCGTCGGCGAGATCGCGGTCCACAGAAACCCGACTGAGACGCTTGAAAGAAAGTCCCCAATCCCATTGACCGTTCCCATGAGGCCATAGCCGACACCACGGTTCGCTTCCGGAACATACTCGGCGGCCAACGTCGCTTCCAGCGCCTCCTCAACCGCTATATAGAGACCAGCCAGAGTGAAGATGGTCCCGAGCAGGAGCAGACGCTGGTTCAAGGATATCGCAAAGGCGATGGCCGTAAGCGCGGCGGTTCCCGCGCCCAGGGCATAGCCAATCACCAACAACCGGCGATGACCGTAGCGATCCGCTAACGCGCCGATGGGAAACGACACCCCGGTTTGCACCACGTTGCGCCAGACATAGAGCAGCCCGGCGACCTCCGCGGCGCGAACGACACCCATCTCTGGCGTCAACAGCTGTGTGGCGGCAAGAATCAGCAGGGTGGGAGCGAAGTCACCCATGCCGAAGACCCCAACCGCGGTCAGATAACGCCGAAAACCGCGCGGCAGGTCGCGCAGCGCCGCCCAGAAGCGCAGCGCCGGATTTGGCTGGCGCTGCTCATCGGTGACGAGCCAGGCGAAACTCAGCACAGAAAGCGCCCCTGGAATCAGCGTCAGCCAGAACACCACGCGAAACGCAGTCGCCGGGTCACCAACCCCCAATCCCTGTATCCATGTCAGGAGCGCCACGCCCAGCAATGGCCCAAGCACGGCGCCGACGGTATCGGCCGCGCGATGGAGGCCGAACGCCTTCCCGCGCGTTTGTGGCGTGACAGCCTCGGCCATGATGGCGTCGCGCAGGGGTCCACGGATGCCGCGCCCGAGCCACCCGATGATCCGGCCGATCAGCACCAGCGGCCATCCCTGCGCCAGGGCAAAGAAGACCTGCATCAGCGCTGTCAACGCATAGCCCACCACCACCAGCGTTTTACGATGGCCAAGCTTATCAGCCACGAAGCCAGCGCCAAGTTTGGAAAAGCTGGAGATCGCGTCGGCTACGCCTTCGATCACGCCGAAGATGGCGGCGGATATACCCAGCACAGCCAGGAAACCAGGGAGCAGGGCGTTCGTCGTTTCGTAGGTGAGATCGCCCAGCGCGCTCGTCACACTGGCGCCGATGACGGTGCGGTTCAACCACCCGGTTTGGCCGTCAGCGCGCTCACTGGCGGCTTCCGGCGGCGCCGGGTTGTGATCTTGCCCATGCCCATCGTCTGTCATCTCGTCCGTCACCGTTTTCCCCGTCCCTATCCCTGGCATAGCGACTTTGCGCGGATAGATATATCAGGCTGATGACGGGCCAACGCCGCCAGGTATGCGGATTCAGCGCGGCGAACCACAGCGGAGCCACAACAAATGAGCACGAATGGCGCCACGCCGACCGATCGCCGATTGTCGCGCTGGCGCCTGTCCGCCATCCTGCGCTACAACACACCTGTACCATCGCGATCAAGGAGGCGTTCAGTCGCGGCAAGGGCCAGGCGAGGGCAGGTGGCAGGAGATCACCCCTCTACGCCGAGGTCGGCGCGCCATCTTTTCTCTCTATAAGCGCGATGGGAGAGCAAACGGCGCAAGGCCTGGCGAGGACTAAGCTCGTTGAGCCTGGCTTTCATCCACGAGATGAATGATCCATCGCCGCATTTCCCCCATTTTCATGCCGATTCCGCCACTGGCGTAGCGCGTCCGCCCGCCGAGCTGGCGCAGTTCTCGGGACTGCTCGAGCGCCAGGCGATAGGTCGCGCCGACGTTTACAAACACCTCCGTGTAATCGGTCCGCCGCAAGCGGGCGTCAAGGCCAGCGGAGATCTCCCCCTGCAAAGCGAGAGCGCGGTCGCGCGTCATGCGGAGATCATAATCCTCGATTGATGTGTTGGCGTCGAGCAGCCCATACTTGGCCGAGATGATGACTACATCAAGATTCTCTGGCCACAGACCCTGGCGTTTGAGATTGCGCAGCACGCGATAGTTGACGCCATCATACCGCTCGATAGCGGGGAGCGGGCGGGTAGCGCCTGTCTTGCGCTGCGAACAGGCGACAATTAACAGATACCTGCCCCTGAGTGGGTTCGCGCTCATGAGTCACCCCCCGTAGAAGTTGCGAGACGCCACGAAATCAGCGCGCGCCTGCGCGTATGGACGCTATACGGCGAACAGGATAGTTTCGGAAGGTATGGCGCGCCTTCACTCACCGCTCAGGGCGCGGCGCAAGTCGTCGGGGATGGGTGTGGGACGCTCGGTGGCGGGGTCCATAGCGACGATGGTCATGCGGCCCTCAGCGAGGATGGGCGCGTCGGGGCCGGCGTCCGCATGGCGGGCGATGAAAGCGATGGTCCATGAGGCGCGACCCACGCTGGCGACGCGCGCCTCCACATCGAGCAGGTCGTCATAGACAATGCTGCCGTGGAAGTCGGCGGAGACATGGACACGGGGAAAGGCGACTTCGTGGAGGGCTGTGGCGTAGGGCATGCCGATGCCGCGCATGAGCTCGTGCTCGGCGACTTCCCAGTAGCGCATGACCGCCGTGAAATGGATGCGGTCGCTACTGTCCACATCAACGAATGGCACCCGGACACGGACGGTCGCTCGCGGCATGAGGGGCTCCTCCTCTTCTTCACGTAGGGGGCGGTATGGCGAAGTGTGACAGAATACCAGGAATGGACGGCTTCAGCGCGTAACCAGCGCGGCGCTGGCGCCGTAAACTAGTGCGCTGGGATTTAACCGCATGCTACCACGTGATGGGAAGCCCAGCCGTTTTGACACTCTTTGGGGGCGATGCTACACTGCGCCGGGGGCCGCTATCGCGCCTGAGGCGGGCGCCGGCAGCGGGCCGCCGCGACGCGCAGGAGGCGCGTCACATAGATTCTGGAGCCGCCGCAAGCGTGATGAATCATCATGAATAACACCACAGGCCCGGCGATCCGCCGGCTGACCGCGATTTTCATCTCCCTGCTGCTCATCATTAGCGCGATCGGCGCGTATACCCAGGTGAGCGATCGCGCGTTCTTCAACGGCCCATTGCTGGCCGAGAGCCAGACCTACAACGCGCGCGGTCACTGCCCACCGTATGACTCGCCGGTACGTGGAACGATCTATGACCGCAACGGCGTCAAGCTGGCATGGTCGGTTCCCGATCCCAACGCGACCTGTGGCTACAAGCGCGAATACCTCGATCCGACGCTCTCGCCGCTGATCGGGTATTTCAGCTACAAGTACGGCACGGCGGGCATCGAGGCGGCCTACAATGACTGGCTCTCAGGCGCCCAGACGGGGGCAAACAAGGTCAACGTGCTGCCACACCTGCTGCACGAGCCGCAATACGGCAATAATCTTTACCTCACGATAGATGAGCGGCTGCAGCAGTACGTCAACAATGTCTACAACGCCTCGGCGCTCTTTGGCGGTGTCTGTCAGAGCGCGAGCGATCCGAACGGCGCGGTCGTCGTGGAGAATCCGAACAACGGCGAGATTCTGGCGATCGTCAGCCATCCCTATTACGACGCCAACAAGATTGACGACCCGGGCTATTTCGCTTCGCTACAGAGCGACCCCAACCTGCCGCTGCTGGACCGCGCGACGCAGGGCCTCTACGCGCCTGGCTCGACGTTCAAGACCGTGACGCTGACTGGCGTGCTGAATGAAGGAACCGCCTCACTCAGCACAAGCTTCTCCAAGCAGGATGCGTTGTACTACACCGTCAACGGTGAGCCGATCAACTGGGTGGACTATCTGAACGGACAGTGGCAGAACGCGCAGTTCCCGCTGTCATTGCAGGACGCCTACGCCTATAGCGATAATACAGTTTACGCGCGCGAGGCGGTGCAGCTTGGCGCGAGCAAGTGGCTGGAATATGTGCGGCGCTACGGCATCGAGACGCCGGGTCAGGGCATGCCCACCATCAACCCGCCAGCTTTCGACGCGCCCTTCGATCCCAGCCAGGCCTTCAACGCGACGACGAACGGGCAGCCGACGGCGTTCACGGACAACCTGCTCGCGGAGAGCGGCTTTGGCCAGGGGCAACTGCTGATCTCGCCGCTGACCATGGCGACGGTCGCCAGCACGGTCGCCGCGAATGGCTACCTCTATACGCCGCACGTCGTGCTGAAGAAGATCCCGTATGGGACCGCGCCGTCAGACGTGTTGCCAGTCACAGCCTCGATCTACAACCAGGTGATGTCGCCAGAGACCGCGTCGCTCATCCGCCAGGCGATGTGGGCGGTTACCGAATATGGTACCGGCTCAGCCGGGCTGCCGGCGCATAATGGGTACTATACCTATAATTCGCCAGCGCACATGGGCGGGAAGACGGGCACCGCGCAGCTACATAGCGGACGCCCCCACGCCTGGTGGATTGGCATCGCGCCGGATGACGCTTCCGGCGCGGGGACAGGGCCGGCGAAATACGCGATCGCGCTTATCAAGGAGAACTCCGGTGAGGGCGCATGCCAGGCGTACGTCGCCAATGATACGATGCTCTACGCGCTACAGCACAACATTGGCTATTGAAGGGAAAGGGCGGAGCGATCGGGCGAAGGCGCCTCGAAAGCCCGTCAGGCTATGCGGCGTTGAGGCTGCGATGTGGCGTGGGCGCGCCGTTGCGCGTTCTGTATGCGTTACGCGATAATACGGCGACACAGGGCGCTCCGCTGGCGTCAGCCGCTTTGAGACATGCGGGATATGGGCGATGCGAATGAGACCGCCGCGACGCCAGTGGCGCACGGGTGACGCATGGTGTGGCCATACGCGCGGCGCTTCACATGACGGGCGGCGCGAGGAGGCGGCATGTCTGAGCTGCTGAACCGGACGATCGGTGGCTATCAGCTGCTGGAGCCTATCGGTGGAGGTGGGGTCGCCGAGGTATACCGCGCGCATCAGACGACTGGAACCGCGCGTGAGGTGGCGGTCAAGGTCATCTTCCCGGAGTTCGCGCGACAGCCAGGCGTCGCGGCGAACTTCGCGCAGATCACGCGGGCGGCGGCGCAGCTCGCCAGTCACCCGCATATTCTGCCGGTCATCAGCAGCGGTGAAGACCAGGAGTATCTGTATCTGGTGACGCCGCTCGTCAAGGAAGGTTCCCTGGCGGACTGGCTGGAGAAAGGTGGTAGGCTGGGCGCCAGTGATGTCGGCCCGTTCTTCCAGCAGCTCTGCGGAGCGGTAAGCTACGCGCACAGCCTTGGGCTGACGCACGGCAACATCAAGCCCAGCAATGTGTACCTCTTCGAGGGGCGGCATGTCCTGCTGGGCGATTTTGGGCTGCTCTGGGATGTGAGGGCGCTGGACCCAAGCTGGTCGGGCTCGGACGTCGCGGCGTTCGAGTATCTGGCGCCAGAAGTCTTTGACGGACGGATGGCGCCCTTCAGCGATATATACAGCCTCGGCGCGACCCTCTTCGCGACCCTGACGGGACACGCGCCATTCCAGGCCAGGCGCCTGGGCGAACTCATCGCCGCCGCGCGCCAGCAGACGCCGCCCAATCTGGCGCAGGAGACGCCGCCGGTTGCGCCGCCGGTCGTCGCGCTGGACACGGTGGTGCGCCAGGCGATGGCGAAGCAGGTGGAGCAGCGGTATCCCTCGGCGGCGATGCTCGGACAGGCGATCGAGGCCGTTCTACGCCAGGCGGCGCAACCGGCGCAATTCACGCCCGCGCCGCCGTCTGTCGCGGGAATGGCCGCGCCGCCCGCGCCAGCGGGCGCGAGCGCGTCTCTGGCGCAGCTCGATCCGCCATTTCCGCCGTTGCCGCCAATGGCGGAGCCTGAACCAGCTATGGAAATGAGCGGGGCGGGCGCGGTGGCTCCAGCGGCGGGCCCGGTGTTCGCGGCGCCTCCGGCGCCTCGGGTTGAGCCCGCGCCGCAGCCGGGGATAGAAGATGGGCCCACGATGCGTGTGGCCGCGCCGCAGCCGGGGATAGAAGATGGGCCCACGATGCGTGTGGCCGCGCCGCAGCCGGGGATAGAAGATGGGCCCACGATGCGTGTGGCCGCGCCGCAGCCCGCGCCGCCATCCGGGGTTGTGGACGCGCCTACGATGCGTGTGCCCGCGCCTTCTGAGTCGCGATTTGGCGATTCGCAGTCTGACATGGAGTTTGCGCCGGCGCCGCCGTCGCGCCCGGCGCGGGGTAGCCAGGCGAATGGAACACCGTTGCCGCTGGCGCGGATCCCCCAAGTAGCGCCCGAACTGGAGCCAGGCGCGCAGTCAGGCCAGTTTTCGGCGACGGAGCTAGGGCTCCCCCGGCTGACGAATCCCGCGATGGGAGATCTGCCGCCAGACTGGCGGGAGCTCATCACCGATGAGAGCGCGCGCCGCCGGCATGACCCGTTCTCGATGAGCGATTCCGCGCTGGCTCCATTGCCGCCCATCGAGCCGTATGAGAACTCGCGCGATGATCTGGACCCCATGGCAGGCTCGCGAGTGGGGCCCGCTCAGAGCGAGCGTATGATGGACGGGTGGCAAGCGCCAGATCAACAGGCGATCGGGGCCGCCGGTGGTCGCGGGGCGTACGCGGACTATGATATTGAGCGTATGGCGAGCCAGCGGTCGCCCATGCGCCGTGGCGCGCCTGATGGGGAAACGCATGATACGCTCCAGTCGCAGAAGGTGTGGACGAATAGCCGGACGATTGTGCGTGGCAAGCGGCGTTCCAAAGGCCCGTTCTTCACGATTCTGGCGCTGCTGGCGTTGACCGCGCTGGAGCTGGCGGGGCTGGCGGTGGCGCGCCCGGACATCTGTGTCACGCACGCCTGCTCGGTAGTGGCGGCGTATGCGCATCAGCTGGCGCCAGGGCTACGGATTCCGGGCGTCACCGCGCCGGTCCATCTGGTTCCCGTTGTGCCACAGGTGAGCGTGGTGGCTGATAGCTCGACTCAGGCTACCTTTACGCTCTCCAATAATAGCGAGGACCCGATTACCTGGAGCGCCACGCCGACGCTCAACTGGATGACCATATCCCCCACCCACGGCGCGTTGAAGGGCGGCGCGGGCGTCCCCCTGACGGTAACGGTCAAGCCGCAGGGTATTGCGCCGGGGGTGTACACGGCGGCGCTGTCAGTGTATGTGGGAGAAGGCATGTCCCAGGAGCCAGTGGTTGTGACGGTCAAGCCTGGCGCGGAGCTGGCGGTGACGCCGAGCACGCTGGCGTTCAGCCACTGCGGCGCGACACAGAGCCTCTCGCTGAGCAATCCTGGTGGCGCGAAGCTGACCTTTACCGCGTCGCCATCACAGGCCAGCGCGCTTTCCGTCACTCCGGGAGAAGGCTCACTGGCTCCCGGCGCCGCCACGACGCTGTCGGTGGCGATGTCGTGCGACGCCGCGACAGGAGCGACGTACGCGGTCATCATTGTGAGCGATGGTGGCAGCGCGCAGATCGGTATTACGTATAGTTAGCCACGCGCGACGTGTTCGGAGAGCAAAGCATGCGATATGTCGTTACAGTAGGCGAGCGGGCGATCATGGTTGAGACGCCCGATCCTGATGGCGCGCCAGAGCGGGCGAGCGTAGATGACGCCGGACTGGCGCTCGACTGGCGAGCGGTCGGCGCGGCGCCCATGCGGGAGGTGGAAGGCGCGCGGACGGGTCACTATAGCCTGCTGGCGGGCCAGCGTTCGTACGATGTGTATGTGCGTGACCTGGGCGAAGCGCCGGACGAGGAAGGCGCGCGGGCGTTCGAGGTAACGGTGGGCGCGCGGACATATACCTTGCGCCTACGTGACGAGCGCACGCAGGCGCTGGAACAACTCACTGGCGGGATGCGCCATACGGGAGACGCGGTGATTCGCGCGCCAATGCCAGGCCTGGTGTCGAATGTGCTGGCCGCTGCGGGACAGGCGGTGGAGCGTGGGCAGGCGGTGGTCGTGCTGGAAGCGATGAAGATGGAGAACGATCTGGCGACGCCGCGCGCGGGAATCGTGAAGAGCGTGCGCGTCGCGAAAGGGCAGACGGTCAACCAGGGTGATACGCTGGTGGTCATCGGGGATGCGCCGGGCGGCGCGGAGGCCGCGACGGAAGGCGAGGAGACGGACGAGGAAATCGCTGATTAGCGGGGTGTGGCGCGACCGCGCGTGTTTACGTATAGGCCAGGCCGGCGAGTGAGCTGGCGCCGTCGCCGGAAATAGACTGATGATACCTCTTGATCTGCTGCTCGCCGCGACGGGCGGCGAGTTACTGACGCTGGGGCCGCGACCGGCCTTCAGCGGCTTCGCGCATGATTCGCGGCAGGTGACGCCGGGCGATGTGTTCGTGGCGACACGCGGGCTGCATGGTGACGGCCACGACTATATCGAGGAGGCCGCTGAGCAGGGCGCCGCGGCGGCGCTGATCGCGCGGGGGCGGCTGGCGGCGCTGGAGGAGATGCGGCCCGGCGCGCTGGAGCGGCTGGAGCGCGCCGGAGTGGCGGTGATCGCCGTCGAGGAGCCGCGCGAGGCGCTGAAAGCGTACGCGGCGCGCGTGATCCGCGAGTGGGACCCGCTGGTGGTGGCGGTGACAGGCGGGGTGGGCAAGACGACGACCAAGGAAGCGATCGCGGACGCGCTGGCGGCGCTTGGCCCGACTTTCCGCTCATGGCGCAACTATAATGACCTGCTGGGGCTGCCGCTCTCGCTGGGCAGGCTGGGGCCAGAGGACCGCTTCGCGGTTGTGGAGCTAGGCGCGGATCACCCGGGCGAGATCGCGGAGCTGTGCGCT
>JAKAIY010000216.1 GCA_021814145.1 Chloroflexota bacterium | reverse complement strand
CCAGAAACCTCGGGGCTGGTGCGTGTCACTGGTTCAGCTGGCGCCAGGTTATCAGTGAATTCCAGGGATGTTGCGCTCTCTTCGGACTGGGGCGCCGTCTGGGCCTCGCTGGTGAACGGCTCAGGCTCCTGCGCGACGACAGGCTGAGGGGCTAGGTCCGTAGCGGATTCGGACGTCGCCTCGGGCGCTGGCGTGTCATGCTCTCGCGACACCTCAGCCATCCCAAGGCCGGCGCTCGCGGCGCCGAGCGCGGCGGCGCCGAGTCCAATCGCTTCCACCGCCGACGGACCGGAGACACGATTCGTCTCCTCCGCGTCAGTCACGCGGAAACCTTCCTCGCTGTGCGTATGCGTCTGCGCTTCAACGACTGGCGCGGTCTCAGTATTGGCCGGGAGTGGTTCTGTAGTCACGTGGCGCTCAGTGACGCTGGTTGGCTCGAACGCTGGAGCCTCGCCCGCGCGCTCCTCTGGCGTCGCGCTGACTGTGAAATCTGAGAGCTCACGGTACGAGATGGACGCTTGCCCACTTTCCTCGGCCAGCGCCCGCGCTTGCGCCAAGTCCTCGGCAGAGATCATCCCGGCGGCGAAAGCGCTGGTGTCATGATCTGTTCCCGCAGCGTGTGACTGGGCCGCCACAGTATGAATCGCCTCATCCAGCTTGCTCGCGGCTTCTTCAATAATGGTCGAGTCAGTGAGCAACGCGCCCGCGATCAACCCTTCCGCCAGCAGGAGATTGCGTTTGTGAATTTCGTTATCTATTCGCCCCAAATCAACGATTTCCCAGATGAGGCTGGCAAGGATAAGGACGCCACCAATTACGAAGAGTGCGGCGTTCAGTGGCGGGTTCGTGAGAAACCCAGAGATGATCCCGGCAGCCCCGAGGACGAAGAGCGCCAGATGCGCAAGGCCAGAGCGCCACTGTCCGAGATAGAACCTATGGGCTCCTGTGTAGCCAAGAAAAAAACATAGCAGGAAAGCTGTTGTCGCATGGGTGTGGCGCTGGTCATACTGCTCTATCACATCATTTCGACGCTGTTTATCCAGATGCGCGGCCATTTCTTCGATATCTACGCTCACCGTAATGTCCCTCCGAAGTGACAGCACGCGCCGTCACAAATGACGCATGAATGAGAACTGTGTCGCCACGCCGCGCCATCTATGCGTCGCTTGGCGAGATAGCGGCGACCTCTGCGCAGTGGCTTTCGTCTTCCTTTGAAATTAAGGGTGAATTGAGAGGTAGCCGCCTGCGTGAGCGCGCGCTCAGGCGTACCTTAGCATAGCGCGCAAGCGGCGTCAAACACTGCCCGGTACCGCGTTGACCGAAGCGGCGTAGGCAACTATACTGCTCTGGTAAAGCTTGCCTGGCGTAGAAGCGCCACTTGCATGGTGGGCATAGTTCAGATAATGGGGAGAGAGGATGCGATGGCAAGCGTTGTGGCGCACGACGCGCCAGCGTCGGCGGCGCCGCTGGCGAGTGATGTAATCGTACGGACGGAAGGCCTGATCAAGCGCTTTGGAGCGCGAATCGCCGTGGATGGCCTTAACCTGGAAGTGCGGCGCGGTGATGTGTTTGCGCTGCTTGGCCCGAATGGAGCGGGCAAAACAACCACATTGCGCATGCTGCTTGGCCTCAACTGGCCAACCGCTGGCTCCATCCAGATTTTTGGCGCGAATATGGCGGATGGCGCCTCAAGGCAAACGGCTTTGCGCCGCATTGGTTCGGTTGTGGAGCAGCCCACATTTTACCCATATCTCAATGCGATAGAAAACCTGAGCGGCGTAGCACTGTTCGCCGGGCTGCGTCAGGGCGCCGTGACCCGCGAGCGCATTCGCTGGACACTGGAGACGGTAGGACTGGCGCCATTCGCTGGCGACGCCTATCGGAAATACTCGCTCGGCATGAAGCAGCGGTTGGGAGTCGCCGCAGCGTTGCTGACCGATCCCGATCTGGTCATCCTGGATGAGCCGACAAATGGCCTGGATCCAGCGGGCATCACGGAGATGCGTGGACTGATTGGCGCGCTGCGCGATCGCGGCGTTACTGTGATTCTTTCCAGCCACCTGCTGCATGAAGCGCAGCAGGTTTGCACCCGTGTCGCTGTTCTCCGTTCTGGACGGCTGGTGGCGCAAGGGGCGGTGAGCGATCTGCTCAGCGAAGGGCGCGGGGTGTTGTTTGGCTTCGCAACCGAGGATGGCGCGTATCGCGCGGCGCAGACGCTGCGTGAGGCGAACCTGCCCTGGGCGCCTCGTGGCTCGTATGTTCGCGCGGACTCCGGATCCTGGACACCGCCTGGCGGTTGGATGCTGCTGGTTAGCGCGCCCCACGAGCGCGCGGCGGAGCTAAACGCCATGCTCACGCGCGCTGACTTGCCGCCAGCGGAAGTACGCCATTATGAGATCAGCCTGGAGCAGTATTTCCTGACGCTGACGGGAGCGCTCGATT
Source organism: Chloroflexota bacterium (assembly GCA_021814145.1). GTDB lineage: Bacteria > Chloroflexota > Ktedonobacteria > Ktedonobacterales > JADMIN01 > JAKAIY01. Next base: position 1,450 of record JAKAIY010000216.1, on the reverse strand, counting down.
CCGGAACTATGGGCGCAGTAGCGCCCGCGTATCAGCTTGAGAGCGCGCCCAATACACAAGGAGGTCCGGCATGAGCCTTCCGACGCCACCCGCCGCGCCAGCGGACATTGTTCTGGTCAGCGCGCCTGTGCCGCAGCCGTCTGGGGGGTGGGCGGAGCAATTGACCCGGCTCGTCCGCTGGGAGCTCTTTCTGGCCTGGCGCCGACGGGGCATGGTGATCACGCTCGGCTCTTTGCTGTTCGCTGGCTACGCGCTCGTTCAGCTGTTTCTCTGGCTATCATGGATGGGCCTCAGCCAGTACCCCGTGCAGCAACATGCCATTACCCAGTTTCTTTCGTTTCCGATGTCCTTCTCTCTTTCGGGGGAGTATTTCAGCGAGGTTGGCACACTGCTGCTGATCGTGCTGGCCGGGGCGCTGATTGGCTCAGAGTACAGCTATGGCACGCATCGCCTCTCGCTCACTCGCGGTGTGGGCCGGGGTCAATTGCTCATCGCGCAGGTAATCGCGCTGGCGATTCTTGCCCTTGTCGCTAGCGGTGTCATGCTCCTGTTGGGTAGTGTAGTTGGCGCGTTCGGAGGAATGGCGCTTGGCGAATCACTGACGTTGAGCCTCATGGGGCTGGGCGAACTGCTAGGATTCTGGCTGGCGGTCGCGCTCAACGCCTTCGCGTACTCGCTGATCGCGCTGTGGATTGGCGCGCTTGCCCGTTCGGTCGCCGCAGCGATCGCTGGTCCGCTGGTCTACATCTTTGTCGAGGTGGTCGCCACTGGCTTACTCAGTGTCTTCAGGTTCACGCCGAATCCAGACGAGCTGTCGCAGTTCATCAGCAAGATTCCGGATTACCTGCTCGGCAGTAACACAGCTGAGGTGATTCAGCTCAGCGGGCAATCTCCGTATACACTGCTCACTCGTACAGGGCAGCTTGGCTGGACGCACGCGCTGGTCGTGATCGCTGTTTACTGCGCGTTGTTTATCATCTCAGCCTACATGATATTTCGTGGCCGGGACATCCAGGAGTAGCCCCGCGGGCAGGCTAGGCCATAGGGACGCGTTTATGCAGGAACAGACTCGGGCTCCGCGGGTCGCGTTTCATCTCGCAGCGTGTCGAGGACGCCATCGATTTCGCGCCATGCCCGCATGCGGCGCGCGCGGAAAGTGATCGCTGGCGTTTCGCGCGCGCCGCTATTCGCGCGGCGCCCGGCTGCTCCTTCGGGCTCATGACGAAGCAGCCACTCGCGGGCCGCTTCTACCCAGATATCGCTCTCACTGCGTCCCAGCGCGCGGGCGGCGCTAGCCATGCGGCGGAGCATCTCGCGAGGAGCGCTCAGGTGAACGCCTTCCCGCTCGCAAGAAGCCGGACATTGCGGACTCTCGCGGGCGCTGGCTGGTGGCATGCTGTCCCAGGACCAGGAGCCAGCGATGGAAGTTCCCAGTTTACTGGTGGACGGC
>JAKAIY010000084.1 GCA_021814145.1 Chloroflexota bacterium | reverse complement strand
GCCCGCAACGCCAACGGCGAGACGCCGGCTTCGATCGCGATGGCTCAGGGAACGGATTCGCTCAAGGCCGTGGTACAGGCGGCGGGGATCGGGGTGAAGGACAAGCTGGGCAACACGCTTTTGCACTACGCGGCGATGACGGGCGACAACCCCGAGTGGCCCGACGGCATCGGCGTGGGGCTGGATGTGGGCGAGGCGGAGCAGGTGGAAGGCGGCTTTCGCGGCGCCGCGCTGAACCGCGCGGCGCGACTCTGTTCGCTGGCGGGGCCGGGCGAGACGCTGGTGACGACCGGCGTGGCGTATGTCGCGCCGCACGTCGAAGGCGTCGTGTTTATCTCGCGCGGCCAGGAGCAGCTCAAGGGGATTGATGGCGCGGTCCCTGTTCTGCTGGCCGCGCCCAGCGACGCCGCGGGCATCCAGGCGGCGGTGGAGGCGGAGCCAGCGAGCGGCGCCGCGCAACACCTGCCGCCGCCAGCGACGGAGGAGCCGCGCGACTGAGGCCATGTTGGGAGCGAACTGGGAGCGGGCAGGGAATGCCTTTCTCAACACGCCCGCAAGCCGCGCCCTGATTCCTGCCTTCCAGCGCGTATGTGAGGCCGCGAAACCGTGTGGGTGACGGCGGCGATTCGTGAGCGAGAGGGCGGGACCCGCGCGAATCACTTTCTCGCGCAAGGAAGCCCCTGGCCGCTCGACCTCGATGATGGGCCTGAGAAGGCGCCTGTGAGCGCCCTGTGATAACACGCCAGGCAAGCGTGACGTGGCTGAGAGCTTCCGCGCCTACCCTCGGTAAGGTGTCGCCTTGCTTGCTCCATCTTGGAGCAAACCTGGACTGGCACAAACTCTCCCGAAGGGGGCGCCAATGGGCTTCCAGTCATCTCATGCGTTTGAGCCTTTTCGCATCAAGAGCGTTGAGCCACTTCACTTCACCTCACGCGCGCAGCGCACGGCGGCATTGATCGAGGCCGGCTACAATCCATTCCGCCTCACAGCTGAGCAGGTGCTGATTGACCTGCTCACCGATTCTGGGACCAGCGCGATGAGCGCGGCGCAGTGGGGCGCGATGTATGTGGGCGACGAGGCCTATGCTGGCAGCGCCTCATTTCTCAAATTCGAGCGAGTCGCGCGCGAGATTACCGGGTTCAAGCACATCCTGCCCGTGCATCAGGGACGCGCGGCTGAGCGCATCCTCTTTGGAACGGTCTGCAAGCCCGGTGATGTGATCCCCAGCAATTCTCATTTCGACACGACTCGCGCCAACATCGAGGCGCGCGGCGCGGAGGCCCTCGATCTTCTCATCCCGGAAGGGCGGAGTCCATCGGCGGACCACCCCTTCAAGGGAAATGTGGATCTTGAGCGGCTCGAGGCGACCATTCTGGAGCGCGGCGTCGAGCGCATACCGCTGTGCATGATCACGATCACCAACAACGCGGGCGGCGGGCAACCCGTGAGCATGGCGAATATCCGCGCGGTGAGCGAGCTCTGCCACCGGCATGGCATACCGCTCTTCCTGGACGCCTGTCGCTTCGCGGAAAACGCATGGCTCATCAAGCGGCGTGAAGCGCCCTATGCTGACAGGTCTCCGCGAGAGATCGCCCAGGAGATGTTCAGCTATGCGGACGGCTGCACCTTCAGCGCGAAGAAAGACGGCCTGGCCAACATTGGGGGCTTTCTGGCCATGCGCGACGACGCCTGGGCGCAGGCGTGTACCGATCAGTTGATCCTCAGCGAGGGCTTTACCACGTATGGCGGGCTGGCTGGCTACGATATGGAAGCCATCGCGCTGGGATTACAGGAAGTCCTCGATGAGAAGTATCTGGAAGACCGCATTGCCAGCGTCGCGGAACTGGGGAATCGCTTGCTTGAGGCGGGAGTTCCTATCGTCAGGCCAACTGGTGGGCATGCGGTCTACGTAGACGCTGGCGCGATATTGTCGCACGTTCCTCCCGCGGAGTATCCCGCATGGGCGTTCAGCGTGAAGCTGTACCAGGAGGCCGGAATCCGGAGTGTGGAGATTGGGAGCGTCGCATTCGGACGCCGCCACCCTGACGGGACCGAAGAGCCCGCGCCCACTGAGTTAGTGCGCCTGGCGATTCCCCGGCGCGTCTACACCCGGAATCACCTCGCCTATGTGGCCGACGCGGTAATCTACGTGGCGGAGCGCGCCCGCGCGATTGGCGGCATGCGCATCACCTACCAGCCCGCGGCGATGCGGCACTTCACGGCGCGCTTCGCCTGGTTGCGGCCAGAAGACGAAGAGGAGGCCACTGGCGCGGCGGAGGCTGATAGCGCGCTTCGGGAGCTCGTGGATCGGCCCCGTTAACGGCCCGATAACTGGCGCCGCACGGGCGGGGCGCTGGCGATAAGGCGCGAGAGGCCAGCGCCCCGCCTGCGTTGAGTTTCCAGCTTGTATAGTCAGGGGCTTAGTTTGAGGCTACTGTGGCTCTTGCCCGCCTCCGCTCGCCGCGCACGAATGGCGTCCAGGCGATCAGCTCGAACCAGAGGCCGCCGGCGAGGCCAGCCAGGAGGCTTATCCCCAGCTGCGTGGGACCGAGCGCGCCAAAGGAGAACAGGTCACGCGCGACTGGCAGAAAGAGGGTGACCGCCAGCAGCGCCAGCGCCCCGCTGATTACCCACCAAAGGGCGGCGTTGGGTGTGCGCAGGGTGGTAAAGAGTCCGCGTGTCCAGGAGCGATTGACGAAGATCAGCGATAGGTTGGCGATGACGAGCGTGGTAAAGGTCATCGCGCGATCCTGGGACTCGGAGACGCCGCTCTGGACCGCGAGCAGATAGACAATGAGCGTCGCCACCAGCGCGCCCAGGCCCTGTATCAGGCTGATGGCGATGACGCGGCGGCTGAAGATGGCCTCTCTCGGGTCACGCGGGGGGCGCGCCATGACATCGCCTTCCTCCGGCTCGGCCTCGAAGACGACCGAGCAGGCAGGGTCTATGATGAGCTCCAGAAAGACGATGTGGGCGGGCAGCAGGATCAGCGGCAGATTGAAGAGCGCGGGCAGCAGCGCCAGCCCGGCGATGGGGATGTGAACGGCGACGATGTAGGCCATCGCCTTGCGCAGGTTGTCGAAGATGCGCCGGCCCAGGCGCACGGCCTCGACGATCGCGTCAAAGGTGTCATCCAGCAGCACCATCGCCGCCGCCTCGCGCGCGACGTCCGTTCCGCGCCCACCCATCGCCACGCCGATATGGGCGGCCTTGAGGGCTGGGGCGTCGTTCACGCCATCGCCGGTCATGGCGACGATCTCGCCATTGGCCTTGAGCGCGTTGACCAGCCGCAGCTTCTGCTCTGGCGCGACGCGCGCGAAGACGCTGACGGACTTGATGCGCTGGCGGAGCTCGTCATCGCTCATGGTGGCGAGCTCCGCGCCGGTGATCGCGCTCGTGGCGGGCCGCAGACCGATCTGGCGGGCGATGGCGAGGGCGGTGCCGGGGTAGTCGCCGGTAATCATGATGACGCGCACTCCCGCGTCATAGCAGGCGCGGATCGCGCCAGGCACAGATGGACGGACGGGGTCGCTCAGCCCGATGAGGCCCAGGAAGTGGAAGGTCAAGTCGTGCGGCGATTCGGGCGGCGTTTCCCCTGTGGAGCGCGCCTCCGCGACGCCGAGCGCGCGCAGACCCTCTCGCGTCAGCTCCGCCAGATGGGCGTGGAGCGTGTCGCGCGCGGCGGCGTCGAGATGGCAGAGATCGGCGATGGCCTCGGGCGCGCCCTTGCTGGCGACAAGGAGCTCGCCATCCGCGCCGCCAGCGCGCCGCCAGACGCGTGTCAGCGCGAGCAGATCGGGCCGCAGTGGGTATTCGCGAACGAACGTAAGGCCAGTGGCGTAACCCGGCGATAGCAGCATGGCGGTATCGTGAAGGGCGCGCTCCATGGGGTCAAAAGGCGTTTCCTCGCTGGCGAGGGCGCTGGCGCGCGCGACGGCGGCGATCGCGGCGGAGGCTGACGCGGGCTGCGAGGGACCCCACTCCATGTCATCCGCGAAGATGCGCTGGACAGTCATGCGGTTGAGGGTGAGGGTGCCGGTTTTGTCCACGCAGAGAGCGGTGGCCGCGCCGAGCGCCTGGAGGGCGGGCATGCGGCGGGTGAGGGCGTGACGCTGGGCGATACGCCATGCTCCCAGCGCAAGGAAGATGGTCAGGATGACGGGGAACTCTTCGGGGATGACCGCCATCGCCAGCGTCAGGCCCGCCAGCGCGCCGCCCAGCCAGGCGCCGCGCAGGAGGCCATAGCCCAGGGCGACGATCACGCAGACCGTGACGGCGATGATCGCGATAACGCGCACAATGCGCCTGACCTCGATTTGCAGCGGCGTCTTCTCGGTCGTAACCTCGCGCAGGGCGCGGCCAATCTTGCCGAGTTCGGTGTTCGCGCCGATGGCGGTCACCCGCGCGAGGCCCTGCCCCTGGGTGATCAGCGTGCCGGAGAAGACGGTAGACACGCGCTCGCCGCCGGGCTGCGAGACGGCTCCGGGATGCTCGAGATCGAGCGCGACTTTGCTGACCGGGACAGATTCGCCAGTGAGCAAGGATTCGTCGGCGCTGAGGCTGGAGCCGCTCAGCACGGTGGCGTCGGCGGGGACACGGTCACCCTCGGACAGAACGAGCAGGTCACCCCGCACGACCTCGCGCCCGGCGATACGACGCCGCTCGCCACCGCGAACGACCAGCGCGCGCGGGCTGGAGAGATCGCGCAGGGCTTCGAGGGCGCGCTCGGCGCGACGCTCCTGGTAAACGGTGATGCTCACCACGAGAACCGCCGACGCCACCAGCAGGGCCGCCTCGCGTGGCTCCGCGAGGAGCAGATAGAGCACAGCGGTCGCCAGCAGGAAGAGCAGCATCGGCTCGCGCCCGACCTCCAGGATGATGCGCAGCGGGCCACGCATGCGGCCCGCTGGAAGCTCATTGTATCCTTCCTGGCGCAGCCGGGCGGCGGCGACTTGCGCGCTGAGGCCATCGAGCGAGGTGTCAACGGTTTCTGTGGAAAGCGTTGTCTCTGTCACGGCGGTAGGTCCCCTTCCTGTCGCGCGGGAGTGGAGCTCTGTCCTGAGGTCGCCTGTCCAGACCTTCCAGCATGCCACTCGCGTTTCCATGCGCTCACAAGCGGTATGAGCCGCGCACCCAGGGCGCCACCCCTGTTCACAGACGCCTCTCTGTGGGGCAAGATGAGGGCGGCGGCGCCACATGAAAACTGTTAGCGGAGGATGCCCGTGAGCGTCATACGCTACAGTGTGGCCAGCGCATGGACACGAACGGGAACCCCTATGGGGAGCCTCGCCCCCTGAACGATAGATTAGATAACGATAGATCGAGAGCGCGGGTAAATGGAAGAAGGCCGGGAAGTGCGGCCGCTGACGGCGGATGACGTGGACATCTGGGTGGAGATGCTCGGAAACGCCTATCCGGTCATGGATCTGCACACGCGCGAGGCGCGTGAGGCGCAGGCGGCGCGCATCCGCGAGCGGCTCGACGCGCCTACAGTGCGCTGGTACGGGCTGTTTCAGGACGATACGCTGCTTGGCGGCATGCGGCTCCATGACTTCCAGATGACCTGCTTTGAGACGCCGCTGCTGGTGGGCGGCGTCGGCATGGTCGCGGTGGACCTGGCGCACAAGAAAGAGCACGTGGCGCGCGATCTCATCTCCTTCTATCTGCGCCACTATCGCGATCGCGGCGCGCCGCTCGGGATTCTGTACCCGTTTCGCCCGGATTTCTACCATGCGATGGGGTTTGGCTATGGCGTGAAGATGAACAGCTACCGCGTCGCGCCAGCGGCGTTGCCAGCGCGCGGGAACCGCTCGCGGGTCCGCTTTTTGCGCGATGAGGGCCGCGCCTCAGTCGTGAGCCTTCATAACACGCTGGCGGCGCGCACACATGGGATGATCGCGCTCGCGCCCGACGCCGCGCCGTATTACCTCGCGCGACCCGAGCTACGGCTGGCAGGCTGGTATGGCGAGGATGGCACGCTGCGCGGCTACCTCGCATTCGCTTTCGAGCTTCCTGATAGCCACATGAATTTCGTGCTACAGGATATCGTTGTCCATGAGCTGGTCTACGCCGATAGCGAGGCGTTGCTGGGACTGCTGGCGTTCCTGCGGGCGCAGCGCGATCAGGCGCAGGCGATCATTTTCCATACGCTGTCTGATAGCTTTCACTATCTGCTCACTGATCCGCGCAACGGCTCGCAGCGTCTCACGCCGCACGTCTACCACGAGAGCAATACACAGGGCGTGGGGCTGATGTACCGCCTGCTGGATGTGCGGCGCTTCTTCGCGGCGCTGCCGGACCACCGCTTCGGCGCGGAGACGCTCACCCTGCGGCTCACGCTGCGCGACTCGTTCCTGCCAGAGCAGGATGGCGGCGTGGTCGTGCGTTTTGAGCGGGGCGCGGCGCGGCTTGAGCCGGATGACACGCCCGCCGATGTCGAGCTGCGGCTGGCGGTCGGTGACGCCTCAGCGCTGCTGATGGGCTGCGTGAGCCTGCGCGGCCTCTATGACTTCGGGCTGGCTGAGGTGTCCGACGAGCGCGCCGTCTCGCGGCTCGACGCGCTCTTCCACGCGGAGCGCCCGCCTGTCTGCCTTACGCCGTTCTGACGCCAGGGCGCCGCCAACGTCGCCGCTATGAAGCAAGCTGGTACATGAATGCGCGCCTGAGGTTGCCACATTCCACAGCCTCTTGAACGGAGCGTCATTCCCCACCAAGGACGCCGGAGAAGGTGGTGACTTCCAGCCCCTCGGCGCGCAGGCGAGCGATGTAGGGCAGGATGCCCACGCTATCGCTGGCGATGTGGCCCATGACGAGAATATTGCCGCACACGCCTTCGGCGGCGAGGCGCTGGGCGTCCTCCAGTGGGAAGTGGATGACGCAGAGCGTGTCCACGCCGTGGGTGAGGTAGGCTCTGGCGACGGGATAGCCGCCGTTGGTGTAGGCGCCGTGCGAGACGACGACGCGCCCGGCGGGAGCGTCCCACGCGCCCAGCGGAGCCTGCATCCGCGTACGCGCGGCGGCGAAGGCGGGCAAGGCAAGCAGCGCGTCGCGCAGCCCGGCGACCGTGAGCGCGGGGTTAGCGGCGCTAGCCTCGTCGGCAACGTCCTGGATGACGCGGCGGCCCACCTCGTCCAGCGGCGAGTGAATATTAAGGAAAGGCGTTTCCAGCAGGCGGGCGACGGAGGCGGCGTGGTCGTAGTTCTCGCGCTGCGCGGCGGCCTGGAACGCCTCGATGCGCTCCGTGACCGCCGCCTCCGCCACTGCCGGCGGCACGCCAGCGGCGGTCATCTGCCCCACGTGGCGGTGGTAGACCTCCCAGAATGGGCCAGCATAGCCAGCGGGGTGGTGAGCGATGACGGCGTGATAGCCAAGCTGCCGCGCCATGAATAGCTCCGCCGCGCCTACGTCAATGCCCAGCAGGACATGGCTGATACGCGCGCCAGGGTAGTAGATGGCGCTATCGCCGGGGATGTCATCCCAGCCCGCCATCTCCAGCGCAATCGCCATCAGCCGCTCAGTCGTCACCGCCGCCATACCGGCTTGCTCCTTTGTCTCGTGAATATTTCCAGGTGCCTGAGCTACCGCGCATTCCACTCCAGACCGCGAGAGGGAACGAAGCCAAGGTCGAGGTAGAGCGGGCGGCCCATCTCGGACGCATTGAGGATCAGGCGGCTCATCCCCATCTCGCGGGCGCGGGCCATCAGGTTCTCCATGAGATGGCGGGCGATGCCCTGACGGCGGTACTCCGGTTTCGTGTAGACGCTGGAGACGTAGCCACGCGCGCGATGGAGCTCCGTCAGGTTCGGCAGCATTGGCCACCAGATGAGGAGCGCGCAAGCGATGGCTTCCCCGCTGGATTCGGCGAGGAAGCCAATCTGCGCGCCACGCTCGATCTCACCGCGGATACTGGCGCGCGCGGCGGCGAAGTAGGCGTCGCGATCAGCCTGGAGCTCGGGATGGCGCTCACTCTCCATCGCCCATCTCAAGCTGGCGAGCGTGTCCACATCATCCACAGTGGCGAGGCGGTAGGTGATGGTATCGGCAGCGGTCATGCGTCGCTCTCCTCTCCGCTGGCGATGAGCGAATGTCCGGTCATGTCAGCGGGCTGTGGAATGTGCAGGAGTTGGAGCATGGTTGGCGCGACATCGGCCAGAATGCCATCCGCGCGCAGTCGCACGTTGCGCCACTGGGGGACGACGAAGTAGAACGGGACGGGGTTGGTGGTGTGTGAGGTCAGCGGCTTGCCGGTGTCGTACTCGATCAGTTGCTCGGCGTTACCGTGGTCGGCGGTAATCAGCGCCGCGCCGCCAGCCGCCAGCGCCGCCTCGACGACCGCGCCTACCCCAGCGTCCACCGCCTCCACAGCCTTGACAGCGGCCTCCAGCACACCGGTATGGCCGACCATATCGGCGTTGGCGTAGTTCATGATGATCACATCGTAATCGCCGGTCTGGATGCGCCGGACGGCCTCGGCGGTTAGCTCCGGCGCGCTCATCTCCGGCTTCAGGTCATAGGTGGCGACCTTGGGCGAAGGGACGAGCAGGCGGTCCTCGCCGGGATAGGGAGCTTCGCGCCCACCATTAAAGAAGAACGTGACGTGGGCGTATTTCTCGGTTTCGGCGGTGTGGAACTGGCGCAGGCCGCGATCGGAGAGGACCTTCGCCAGCGGCTGGGTGACGTTGTCGGCGGGGAAGGCGACCTCGACCGGCAGACCAGACTCGTACTCGGTCATCGTCACGAAGACCAGGTCATCCAGGCGCGGGCCGCGGTCGAGCTTGCCCTCGGCCTGATGCGGCATCTCCGGCAGAACGAACGCCTTGGTCAGCTCGCGGCCACGGTCAGAGCGGAAGTTGAAATAGATGACCGCGTCACCCGGCTCGACGACGGCCACCGGATGGCCATCCTCGACAAGGACGATAGGCTCGATGAACTCATCCGTGACTTTCCGCTCGTAGGATTCCGCGATGGCGGCGACGGGGTCAGTGGCGCGGTGGCCTTCGGCGCGGGTCATCGCCCAGTAGGCGCGGGCGATGCGCTCCCAGCGGTTGTCGCGGTCCATGGCGTAGTAGCGGCCAGAGATCGTGGCGACTTTCGCGGGGCGTTCGCCGCCGATCTCCTTCGCGCGGGCCAGAAGCTCGGTCATGTAATCCTTCGCGCCAAACGGTGAGGTGTCACGGCCATCGGTGAAGGCGTGGATGTAGACGCGCTCGACCTCGTGGCGGGCGGCGAGCCGCAGCAGCGCCTCGAGGTGGCTCTGGTGGGCGTGGACGCCTCCAGGGCCGATGAGGCCGCAGAAGTGCAGCTTCGAGTGGTTGTGTTTGACGTGTTCGATGGCCTTGAGCAGGGCGGGGTTGGTGAAGAAGGAGCCGTCGTGGATGGCGGCGCTGACGCGGGTGAATTCCTGCAGGACGCGCTTGCCGGCGCCGATGTTGAGGTGGCCGACCTCGGAGTTTCCCATCTGCCCTTCTGGCAGGCCAACCGCCGGGCCGGATGTGGCGATCCGGGTATGCGGCCACTGCCGCTCGATGGCGTCCAGGTGGGGCTTGCGCGCGAGGGCGATGGCGTTGGCCTCAGGGCGCGGGTTGATTCCGTAGCCGTCCATCACGATCAGCGTGAGCGGGCGCGGTATGGCTGTCATCGGGCGGTGGGCTCCTTTGTCACAGTCTAAAAGAAGGAAACAATCAGGTTCGTGTGGCCGCGAGCGCGATCGCTCGCCAGTGGGCCGAATGGCGGAACAGCCCGGACCCCTATGCTATAATACGCGATGGCTGCGGGATGGCGTGTGGAAGCGACTTCACGGCGAGATCAAAGGCGCATTGAGGGCCACTGAGGCGCTGTTTCGCGAGACGCTTCCTGGCTCCCTTCCCGCCCCCGCGGGGATGCGACGATCATGGGAAAGGACGAACGCGTGTCGCAGGCTCAGGTAGTACCATCGGGGCGTGGCGCGCGCCAGTTTCAGCCACAGCGCACAGGCGCGACGTTCGCCCGCGAGCTGATCGAGACGGTGGTGTTGACGGCGATCGTCTTCATTGCCGTCACCTTTACGGCGCGTCCCTACCGGGTTGAGGGCGTGAGCATGGAGCCGGGCCTGCAGAGCGGCGAGTTGGTGGTGGTCAGCCAGATTGCGTATGACTTCGGCGCGCAGCCACAGCGGGGTGATGTGATCGTCCTGCATCCACCAAGCGACCCCAGCACGGTGTACGTGAAGCGTGTCATCGGCATACCCGGTGACCAGCTGTTTATCACGCCGGACGCGGTGTATGTGAACGGCCATAAGCTGAATGAGCCATATATCCAGCTGCTTGACCCGAACGCGGCGGAGAATCAGCCGCTGGGCAAGATCACGCTGGGGCCAGGCCAGTATTTCGTGATGGGCGATAACCGGCAGAACAGCACTGATTCACGAGTGTTTGGCTATGTGCCGCGCCAGAATATCATCGGCAAGGCCGAGTTCATTCTCTGGCCGGCTCCTGATATCAGTGGCATTCCGTCTTACACCAATGTGTTCGCGGGAGTCGGGCGCTGACCGCGCGATATGGTAACCATAACGCCGCGATTTCATCGTGATCGTGAGTAAACGGGGCTGAAGCGGATGATAGGGATGACGCCGATGGGCGCCGCCACGCGCCGGGCCGCTGAGCGCCGGGCGCATTTGATGCGTGAACTGGTCGAGGTGCTGCTCTTCGTCGGGATCGTGTTTCTCGCGGTCAGCATGACCCAGTCGTACGCGCCATCCGATACCTCGATGCAGTCCGCCCTCCAGCCGGGCCAGCATGTGCTGGTGAACAAGGCGGCCTATCTCTTTGGCGGGCCATCGCGTGGTGAGGTGGCGCTGATCGCCAGCCCGCAGGCGCCGGGGCAGCTGCTGCTGCGCCGGATCATTGGCCTGCCAGGCGATACCGTGGTGGTGACGGCGACCACAGTCGAGGTGAACGGTGTGACGCTGAACGAGAGCGCGTACACAGGTATCGTCGCTGGCCAGCCCGAAAGCCCGGTGATCGGGAAGTGGACACTGGGATCGGATCAGTATTTCGTGATGGCCGACAACCGTTTCGGCGTCGCCGGGGCGCAATCCGACTCGCGGTATTTCGGCCCGGTGCTGCGGCGTAATATCATTGGCCGCGCTGAGGTTGTGTACTGGCCGTTCCGTGACTTCCACTGGATCGGCGTCTATCCCAGCGTCTTCTCGCAGGTTCCGAATCGCTAACGCGGGAGTGGAGTGAAGACATGGGCTGGCTGGAAGTCACGCTGCTGGCGGGGGCGGCGCTGGTCGCCGTGGCGCTGCTGGCGCTACTGGGGTTCACCTGGTCGGTGGCGCGTGGGCTGCTGCGGCCCGTGCGCAAGTCCTCCGAGCGGACGCCCGCGGATCTGGGCCTGGCGATGGAAGATGTGCGCATCGCCGGGCCGCGTGGCGCGCTGGCGGCGTGGTATCTGCCCGCGCGCAATGGCTGCACCCTGATCTGTCTGCATGGCATCCATGACCACCGCGGACAGTGGCTGGAGCAGGTGGCGCGGCTGCGTGAACGCGGCGGCTATGGCGCGCTGCTGCTGGATTTTCCGGGGCATGGCGACAGCGACGGCGGCATGGTGACGTATGGCGTCTTCGAGCGCGACGATGTGGCGGCGGCGGTGGAGTGGCTGCGCGCGCGTGGCGATGTGGATATGCGCGGCGTCGCGGTGATGGGCTACTCGCTGGGCGCGATCACGGCGACGCTCGCCGCCGCGAGCATTCCTGAGCTCCGGGCGCTGGTGATCGAGAGCGGCTTCGCCGACTTGCCGCACGACATCGGCCACCTGTTCACGCGCTTCACGCATCTGCCCGCTTTCCCGTTCGCCAGCCTGGTTGTCTTCTGGGGACAGTGGATGGCGGGCGTGCGGCTGGGTCAGATTCGCCCGGCGCGTGTGATCGGGAAGATCAGCCCGCGCCCGGTCCTCATCATCTCTGACCTGGCGGATGAGTTGGCGGACGAGCCGGATGACGGCGCGCGGCTGTACGCGGCGGCGGGTGAGCCGAAGGAGTTCTGGCAAGTCCCGGAGGCGGGCCATATCAACGCATTCTGGCGCCATCCTGATGAGTGGACCGAGCGCGTCGGCGGCTTCCTCGACCAACGGCTGCTGGCCCAGCTCACCACGCGCGAGCTGGCGGACGAGCCGGCGTAGACCACCAGGATGCGATGGAGGGAATGAGCGGCGATGCCTGAGTTGCCGGAAGTGGAATACGTGGCGCGGCAACTGCGCGCGACGCTGCCGGGGCGGCGTATCACCGGAGCGGAGGTCCGCTGGGCGCGGTCAATCCAGGGGATGGAGCCAGCTGAGTTCGTGGCGGGAGTGACGGGGCGGACCGTGACGGCGATCGGGCGGCGGGCGAAGTACCTGCTGCTGACGCTGGATGACGGGCGGCTGCTGATCGCCCACCGCCGGATGTCAGGCAATCTGCTGCTCTGCGGGCAGGGACAGGAAGCGCCGCCATACACGCGGGTGGCGCTTGACCTGGATGACGGGCGACGGCTGTATTACACCGACCCGCGCAAGTTTGGCCGCCTGACGCTGGCATGGCTGGACGCGCTGCCTCCGGCGCTGGCTGAGCTTGGGCCAGAGCCACTGGAGGCGGCGTTCACCCCGACGGCGCTGGCGGAGCGGCTGGCTGGCTCGCGGCGGGCGATCAAGGCGGCGCTGCTTGACCAGCGGGTCATCGCCGGGCTGGGCAATATCTACGCCGATGAGGCGCTGTTTCGCGCGGGCATCCATCCGCTCCGCTCCGCTGGATCACTTACCGGCGCCGAGATCAGACGGCTGCGCGACGGCATCCAGGGGGCGCTGACCACGGGCATCGCGCATGGCGGCACGACGTTCGGGCGGCACCGCGACCTGTATGACGAGGCGGGGAGCAATCTGGAGCACGTCGAGGTCTACCGCCGGACAGGGCAGCCCTGCGTGCGCTGCGGCACGCCCATCGAGCGCGTCACCGTCACACAGCGCGGGACGCACTACTGCCCGCGCTGCCAGCCCGCGTAGACGGCGCGCCGCTCTTCCCGCGCAGCGGCTGGAAGAGCGGCGCGCCGTCTACGCTACGGAGTAGCGGAGACGGACGGCGTGACGGAAGGTCCGGACGTGGGCGTTGGCGTGTAGGTCGCGCCAGGGGTGAAGAAGGTCTGGTTGGAGTAGGTGTGGCCATTCCAACTGGTAAAGACCGTCACAACGACAGGCGTGCCAGGCGAGGGGTCGCTGAAGGAGAGCGGGATCGCCGCCAGCCCGTCGGCGTCAGTCGTTCCCGTCAGGGTCTTGTTGATCGGCGCGCTGACCTGGACGGTTACTGTGAGTGATGGCGGTGGTTGCGCCGGGCCGGACATGCTTTGATTCTGCACGCGGCAGATGACGTAGATCGTGATATTGTCGAGCGCCTGGGGTGTGTAGTTTGAGGGCCAGGCGCCGATGGTGAACGCGGGGAAGGTGGGTGTCGGACTTTGTAGGGCCGGGTTCGGGGTCGTAAAGGAGAAGGTTCCGCCAGAATTACCGCTTGAGCCTGCGCTGGGTCCTGTGGTCTGGCAGGCTACCAGTGTCACTGACAGGCTGCTCAGCGCTGTCAGCAGAATGGCGAAGCGTCGCGCGTGTGCGCCCATACTCACCGATAGTTCCTCCATGCGCTGGCTGTGGCCGGAAGCGGGCCACGGCGGTCCATGCGACGGGCTATAAAAACATGTTCAGGAGCGCGCGCGGCGTTCCACGCTCCCGTAATTACCCCTCGCCAAGTATAGCGACGCGACCGCGGGCGCGCAAGGCGTTCGTCTCATATGGGCGCGAGCTCACCGGGCGCGCGCCCATCATTTCCAGCATACGTGGTGGAGAGAGGGTAGCCTCGTGACGCCTACCCGAACGGGCTATAGCGAGCGTGGCGGAACGCGGGCAGGGTGTGCTACGCTGATAGATGGCCGCCGTCAGAGCGTGACGGCGGACGTGACGCCGCTTGCGTGGCCAGCGGCGAGAGGACGGCGATATGGAGCGGAACGGCGCGGGCAAGCGCGGATATGGCATAGAGCTGGCGGGAACCGCTGGCGCGAGCGATCTGGGGCCGGTCGTCGCGCGACTGGATGTGGAGCGCGCGGCGCGCAAGGGCATCCCGGAGGTTGTGCTGGCGGAGAGCAAGAGCGATGGGCAGCTTGTGGCCATCGCGCGGGCGTTTGTCGAGCGGGCGGGACAGGTAATTGTTAGCCGGGCGCGAGCGGACCAGATCGCGCTGCTGCGCGAGGCGTTGCCGGAGTGCGCGGTGGACGCGCGCGACATTGCGCGGGCGGCGGCGATCCATGCGCCAGGGTACGAGCGTATCCCGACGGGGGGGCATGTCGGCGTGCTGACGGCTGGCACAGGAGACGCGCCTGTGGCGGAAGAGGCGCGGCTGGTGGCGGAGGAGATGGGCTGCCGGGTCACGCCGATTTATGATGTGGGTGTGGCAGGCATTCACCGCCTGTTTGGGCCGCTGGGCGAGCTGCTGGAGAACGGGGTGGACGCGCTGGTGGTGTGCGCGGGGATGGATGGCGCGCTGCCGAGCGTGGTGGCGGGGCTTTCGCATGCGCCAGTGATCGGCTGCCCGACGAGCGTGGGCTATGGAGCGGGCGGCCAGGGGCAGGCGGCGTTGCTGGCGATGTTGCAAACGTGCGCGCCAGGGCTAACCGTTGTGAATATTGATAATGGGGTTGGAGCGGGCGCGACTGCCGCCCTGATCGCCAATCGGGTGGCGAGCGCGCGGGCGGCTGGAAGCGAATAATCCAGGGAAATAATCAGCGAAGCAAGACACACATACCTGCCTTATATGCCGAAATACAGGCCGTCTCTCACAGGCGCCTCGCAAAACTGCAACAATATTCTGTCCCCTTTCGTAGTGAAGATTGGCATACGAGGCGCGTAACTAAAGGCGCCGCATGTCAGGTGGGTTCTTGTCCGTTGCGCGCGTGGTGGAGCGCGCCGGAGATTGTCTCCACGGGCAAGGTGCAGCGACGATATGTCGAAACACTAACCATGCGTGAGCAAGAGAGGTGCGATTTATGGCCACAAGCAAGCGAGGACCGGAGCCCGGTTCCGACAAGGCGAAGCATGGCGGGCAAGCTGTGCGCGAGAAGTACGGCCCAGAGTTCTATAGCCGCATCGGTAAGAAGGGCGGCGAGGCGGTGAAGTCGAAGCTCGGCTCATCGTTCTATGCGGAAATCGGCAAGAAAGGTGGCGAGTCCACCAAGAAGGCCCAGGGGCCGGAGTTCTACAGCCGGATCGGCCGCAAGGGTGGCGAGCGCGGACGCGGAACCCCCAAGCAGCAGAAGTCTTCGTAGGAAGACCTCCGGAAACTTTGGGGCGCGCCATAAAGCGCGCTCCGTAACGACGGCGGCGGTGGTGGGGCGCCCGGCCCTCCACGCCGCCGTTTCTTTGCGCGTCTGATCGGAGCCGTGAGGGGCGGATTCTCGCGGCGTCGATCATTCCAAAGCATAATCAATCTAAATACACACTATAGAGAACTATCATTGGACTTTTGGAAATGTCCCGGCTATACTTTGACCATCGAGAGTGAACGGCGCGGGCGGATCTTCCGCGAGGGTTCTCTCGATCAGGCGCTCAGGCTGATTATCTCGAGCGCCGCACACCCCCTCAGGGGCTGTTTTCCTGAATATCGGGGGACGCGCAAGCGGGCTGGTTTTACCGCTGGACGCGCGAATACGCTGATCCGGGCTGATTTTCCGGGGCCGCGTATCGTTCACGACTCAGGCTGTTATCTGAGTTGCGCTCCGCGTGACGCCGGGCTGTTTCCGGGGGAAGCGCAGAGAACGGGATGAGTGGGTTGCTGCTTCTCACCCAACGCATCGCAGGCGAGAGACGGGCTGCTTTCGTTACGAGCCGCGAGCAAAAAATCAGGGCGGATGTTATCCGCCCTATTTTTGTGTCTATTACCAGGGTGTGGCCCGCCGCCTGGCTGGCGTCGGGCCGATGGCGCTCATCACCCTCTGAACATACCATCCCCTGCCCAAAAACTCTTTATGGCCAGGCGAACGCATGCCCGCCAGCCCAGCCCAGCCTCTCGTCTTGATCCGCCAGGCGGCGCTAGCGGGTGGCAGGCGCCGGGGAAGCCCGCGCGTGAGGCTTCCCATATGCCCGGTGGTCTGGTCTAGCCCGCCTGGTCGCGCAGGACCCGCTTGAGGATCTTGCCGGTCGAGCTCTTGGGCAGCTCTCCAACGAAGATGACCGATTCCGGGACTTTGTAGACCGCCATACGCTCGCGGCAGTAGGCGAGCGCTTCCTCCTCGCTCCAGCTCGCGCCGGACCGCAGAACGATCCACGCGCGGGCGCTCTCCCCCTTGAGCGGGTCGGGGACCCCGGCGACGGCGCACTCTTTGACGGCCTCATGCTGATAGAGGACTTCCTCGACCTCGCGCGGCCAGATCTTGAATCCGGCGGCGTTGATCATGTCCTTGACACGGTCTACGAGGTAGATGTAGCCGTCCGCGTCCATGTAGCCGATGTCACCGGTGTGAAACCAGCCGCCACGCAGCGCCTCCGCCGACTCTTCGGGACGGTTCCAGTACCCAAGCATGACGTTGGGGCCCTTGATGGCGATCTCGCCCCACTGGCCCTGCGGCAGCTCGTGGTCATTGGGGTCGAGCACGCGCATCTCGACCATCTCTATCGGGGTTCCAACGGAGCCGGGGCGATGCTTCCACTCGTGGTTGTAGCAGGCGAATGGGGATGTTTCGGTGAGACCGTAGCCTTCGTAGACAGGCTTGCCATAGATTTCATGCCAGCGACTGGCGATCTCGACCGGCATCGTCGCGGCGGCGGAAAAGTACGTGCGCACGTTCGCCAGCCGCTCGCGCGGGGCGCCCGCGTTGAGCAGGCCGATGTAGATGGTGGGCACGGCGCAGAAGATGGCCACACCGTCGCGCGTGACGGAATCGAGCACGGCGTCAGGGACGAAGCGCCGGTGCAGGACAACGGTGGCGGCGCTGTTGAACACCGCGTTCATGATGAAGTTCTGGCCGAAGCAGTGGAAGAGCGGCAGGAAAAGAATCGCCCGGTCGGTGGGGTCAATTCGCAGGGCGTGGCCCGTGCTGTACATGTTCGAGACGACGTTGCCGTGGCTGAGCGTCGCGCCTTTCTGGCGTCCGGTGGTGCCGGAGGTGTAGAGGATGGCGGCGGGGGCGTCGCGATCCATGTCGCGCGCGGTGAAAGGGCCCTCGTGGCCGTCACCCAGGGCGGTGAGCGTGAGGCAGCCCGGCGCGCGTCCTTCGCAGATGATGACCCGGTGCGCGGGCAGCGTCTCGCCTAGCAGCGGCGTGACTGCGGGCATGAGCGCTTCCGTCGTGAAGAGCGCCTTCACGCCAGCGTCTTCCAGCACGTAGCGTAGCTCCCCGGTGGTGAGCATGCTATTGGCCGAGACAGCGATGGCGCCAAGCTTGACGGTCGCCAGGTAGGCGATAGGGAAGGCCGGGATGTTGGGCAGATAGAGCGCCACGCGGTCGCCAGGCTCCACGCCAAGGCTGGCCAGGCCGCGCGCGGTCCGGTCCACCTGCGTGAGCAGCTCGCGGTAGGTGATGCGCTGGCCCTCGAAGAGGATGGCGGGATGATCGGGGAAGTGTGCGGCGGCGCGCTCGATGTTCTGCGCGATGTTCATGGGCTGTCGCCTCCTGTCCGGCAGTGGACGCGACGAATACGGGGCCACCCTGGCCCGCTCTCATTGTAGCGCACAGCGGTATACTGAGGCGTTGATACTATTTCGAGCGCGAGGAGCGGGCGACGTGATGGGCGAGGCGATGGGCGGGCTGGAGCCGGAGCGATCCTCGACGGTCATGGTTCCGGAGCTGGCGCTGGTGGTGATCGCCGGAGAGGCGCGGGATGTGGGAGCGCTCGTGACGCGGTGGTTCGCTCCTGAGGAAGTGACACGCGTGGACGGCGCGATGACTGAGGCGGCGCGGCGGCGGATTGAGCGGCGGCTGGGGGAGGGCAAGCTGGCCGCGGTGGCGCTCACCAGCCACGCGAGCGATCAGCCGCTGGCGCTGGCGCGGCTGGCGAGA
>JAKAIY010000083.1 GCA_021814145.1 Chloroflexota bacterium | reverse complement strand
TGGTTGTTCCCGCCTGAACGCGCCGCGCGGCAAGGCTGGATGACGGCGCGAAGGCCAGAGATCAAGCGGAGGGCCGCTCCCGCGCGGGAGCGGCCCTCCGGCTGTATGGTGGGCATGGGGGTGGCGGCGCTCAGGCGCGCTCGTCGCCCTGCCCAGGAAAGCAGCCCTGCGAGTCGCACGGGCCGCGCACCAGCCACACGCGGCAAGGCGCGTGCTTCAAGACATACTCAGCGGTCTCACTCAACGCGAACTGCCTGTTCACGCCGACCTGATATGGCACGCCCATGACGATCAGGGCGCACTCGTGGTCAATCGCCTCCTGAATCAGAGTCTGGCCCAGGTGACGGGTGTGCACAATCTCCGTATCAAGAGGCGCCTGGAGTTGGTCAGCGACATCTTTGGCGGCGTCCAGCATGCGGTTGGCCCGCTCTGTCTCTTCGGGCATCTCGTCATCCAGCGCCCGCTTTCGGGGAACCTGAATGCCATAGACCGCGAGGGCCTCCACCTTGCGCTTGCGCGCGAGAGAGCAGGCGACAGAAACCGCTTCTTCGTCAATCGCGGTATCAGTCAGCGCGACCAGAATGTTGCGCTGCTTGAGAGGAAGACGCCTGTGCTCCTCGTCTGGCAGTGGTAGAATATTCGCGTGCGCTGCTGGGCGCGGGAGAGTTACGCTCTCAGTCTTGACGGCTCCCATGTCTACAGGGGGGCGCCGCTCAAGCGTATCCACAGAATACCAGTCCTCCCCGGCTGTCACGCTCAAGGCGTGGATCAGGCTTCACCGCGCGGACGTTGCGGCGTCCTCGGGACGGTTAAGCCCGGCGCGCGCATCGAACATCTGATCGTGCGCGGGCGTGACAGGCGGATATCGCATTCAGAAATGGCCCTGGCCGGGCCTGCATACTCGCCAACCCAAATTGTCTCATCGTCCGGCGCGCATTGTGCGCTTCAAGGCGCCACAAGATCGCTCCGCCGACACATTATAACGTACGCGAAGACTCTTGCTAAGGGGGTGCGAGGCGCGCTGCGCTCACTGGTGGCAGGTCTTATTTTCACCTTACCTTTTCCTTATCTCTAACTTACCTTTCGTATGCGCGTGTTCGCGCGCGCCATGACGGGATGGCGCCGCCCAAGGGGGAGCCCATCCGGGTTCTGGCGGGATGGAGGATGGATACCGGCGCCGCGCTCAGCCGTCTTTGTATACAGGTGGCGCCCAGGCTATGCGGCTGCCGGAAAGTAGGGATGGCCCGACTGGCGCGCGCCACTGGCCAATTAGGATACAATCAATGGACTGACGCCCGTGGAAGCGTCGTGAAGTATGTGGCGCGCCGCGCGCGTGAGCGACGCGCTGGACACGCGGGAGTGGAATGAGCCATGGATGACGAGCGGATGGGCGAAGGACGACGTGAGCCACTCTGGCCGCCTGATACAGAGCCTGAGCCCTTGTCAGCGCGCTCCACAACACCCGCGACTACGTCCATGACTGACACGCCGACCGAGCGGATTCCCACTCCGCCTGCGGATACTCCGGTGTCAGAGCCGCCGACCGAGCGGATTCCCACTCCGCCCGCGGATACTTCGGCGCCCGAGGCGCCGACCGAGCGAATTCCCGCCGTACCAGCGGAGGAACCGCCAGTCAGCGAGGCGCCCACGGAGCGCATATCCGCCATGCCCGCGCCGGTCACGCCGCAGGCGCCCGGTTTCCCAGCCCACCCCGTAACCAGTCCACCCGCGTCTGGCCCGGTGGGTTCGGCGCCAGAGGCCGAAACGGCGCGCGTTCCCGCTATGGATCCTGCCCAGTGGCCAACCCTCCGGCCCGCCCCGCCGCCGCCGAGCGCGCCCGCGAGCCGGAGCCGCGCCGCGCTGGCCTGGGCCCGGGCGCGCTGGCGGTGGCTGACGCTGGCGCTGGCGCTGCTCGTGGTGGTGGCGGCGGCATTGAGCGCCTACGCTTATGCCACGTCGCTGGCCGCGCAGCCGCAGCGGATTGTGACCAGCTACTGCGCCGCGCTGACACATGCTGACTACAAGGCCGCCTATGCGCTGCTGGCCCCCTCGCTCCAGGAGCAGTCTACACTCGCCCAGTACGAGGCTGATGGCGCGGCGCGTGACGCGATCAGTGGGCGCGTGACGCGCTGCTCCGCCACGCCGGCGCAGCGAATCTCGGCCCTATCGTTCCTGGGAGACCCGCGCTCGGTCATCTTTAACCTGGCGCTGACGCGGGCGAGCGGCGAGAGCGGCCAGATCGCCCTCTCGCGCGACGCGACCGGCTGGCATGTGGCGGGGCTCTCCTCCGGCGTGTCGGGGGTGGACCTGGGGCCGCTGCATACCGAGCAGACGCTCTGCCAGGCGTTCATTGGCCGCAAGTATGATGTGGCATACGGACTGCTCTCCGCACCCTACCAGCGCGAGCAGGGCAGCGAAGCGGCGTTCGCGCGGGCGTTCGGCGCGAATCTGGCGATCACTGGCTGCGCGCCCGCCTTGCGGGGCTATACGGTAGATAAAGCCGACCAGCGCGCCTCGTTCCAGGTGACGCTGAATGTGACGGTTTCAGGCGGAGGCTCCGCGACCAGTCTGACGCTGCCCGCGAAGATGGCGCTCGTGCGCGAGCCAGATGGGTGGCGGGTGGACTCCATCACGCCCTTGTTGGGCCAGTGACCATCAATCTGGCGTCAAGGCTCCAGAGGAGGCTGTTACGTCGCGGAAAGCCGCCGGGCGAGACACCGCCCCGGTAATCACGCCAGACGCCCGCCCGCTCGCGGTGAACGCGCTGACGCTCGGGGAGATGGCCGCGCGCGCGCTGGCGCTGATCGAGTCGGGACGTGGCGGCCAGGTGGTGACGCTCAACCCGGAGATGGTGATGCGCGCGCGCCGCGATCCCGGTATGCGGGCGCTCATCGCCCGCGCGGCGCTCGTCACCGCCGACGGCGCGGGCGTGGTCTGGGCGGCGCGGCTGGCGGGCTACGCCATTCCGGAGCGCGTGACCGGGATAGACCTGGCGGAGTCGCTGCTGGCGCGCGCCGCGGCGCGCGGGTACGATGCGTTTCTGCTGGGCGCGAGTAGTGGCGTGGCGGAAGCCGCCGCGCGGGCGCTGACCGCGCCCGCGCCGGGGGATCTCGCGATTCGCGCCCGCATTGCGGACGTCTGGCGTGGCGAGCCGCGACCGGAGAATGACGCGGAGACGGTGGCGCGCATCCACGCCAGTGGCGCGCGGCTGCTGCTGGTAGCGTTCGGCTCTCCCGCGCAGGAGTTCTGGATCGCGCGGAACCTGGGCGCGCTGCCGGGGGTCGTGGCCATTGGGGTGGGCGGCGCGCTCGACATGATCGCCGGGCGGACGCCGCGCGCTCCGCGCTGGATGCGCGCCGCTGGGTTAGAATGGCTCTATCGCCTGTCGCTTGAGCCGGCGCGCTGGCGGCGGATGCTGGCGCTGCCCGCGTTCGCCGCGCTGGCGGTGGTTTCAGGCGCGCGGACGCGCATCGCGGGGACGCCCGCGATTGTCACAGTACGGGATATGGCGTGGTCGCGCTGAAGCGGCCCATCTAGGCGGATTTGAGGGATGTGAGAGGATGACCGAACAGGAGCGGCTCCTATCGCTGGTGGATCAGTTCGCGGGCAAGCGTATCCTCGTGCTGGGTGATATGGTGGCCGACGAATACATTTATGGCGCGCCAATGAAGATCTCGCGCGAGGCGCCTGTGCTGGTGCTGCGGCGGCGCGATTCCAGCCTGGCGCCCGGCGGCGCGCTTAATCCCGCCGTCAATGCGCGCACGCTTGGCGCTGAGGTCTATCTGGCGGGCGTCATTGGCGATGATGAGCCGGGCCGCTGCCTGCGCAGACGCCTTGCTGAGCTGGGAATCAACATGGATGGGCTGTTTACGGAACTGGGAAGGCCCACCTCAACCAAGACGCGTGTGCTGGCGGGCGATACACAACTCGTCCAGCAGCAGATTGTCCGCATTGACCAGATTGATACCTCTGAGCTGGAGGTCGCGACTCAGCGCGACATCATCGCCTACCTGAATGAGATGATCCCTCAGGTGGACGCGGTCATCATCTCCGATTATGAGAATGGCGTGATCAGCCCGCATGTGCTGAAGGAGGCGCTGCCGCTGGCGCGCTCGCTGGACAAAATCGTTGTGGCCGACTCGCATGGCGACCTGGCGCGCTTCCAGGGTGTCACGGCGCTGACGCCCAATCAGCCGGAGGCGGAGATGACACTTGGCTGGGAGATTACCAACGCCGCCTCGCTCGACCGCGCGGGCGCGCGCCTGCTGGAGATGACCGGCGCGGAAGCGGTGCTCATCACGCGCGGCAGTGAGGGCATGTGTCTATTCACGCAGGACGCCGCCCCCTATCACATCCCCGCGTCGAACCGGACCGAGGTGGCCGATCCAACGGGCGCGGGCGATACGGTCGCGGCGACGTTTACGCTGGCGCTGGCCGCCACACCGCCGGAATCACACGCGTACCGCTATCGTGACGCCGCGATGCTGGCCAATCTGGCGGCAGGGCTGGTCGTGCGCCATATCGGCTGCGCGACGAATACGCCCTCCGAGCTGGCGGCGGCGGTCCGCGCGTTTGGCGGAGAGCATCACGCATGATGGCCGACGCCTTTACTCGCGCCACGCTCGATCACGCGCGCCTGGCTGAGCTGGTCAACCAGCGGCGGGACGCGGGCGCGCGAATCGTGTTTACCAATGGCGTCTTCGATCTGCTGCACATCGGGCATGCCTACTACCTGCGGCGCGCGCGGGCGCTGGGCGATATGCTGGTGGTCGGGCTGAATAGCGACGCCTCGACTCGCCGCCTGAAGGGGCCGGAGAGACCACTGGTCCCCCAGGAGGAGCGCGCGGCGCTGCTGGCGGAGCTGGCGGCCGTTGACGCTGTGACGATCTTCGATGACGATACCGCCAGCGGGCTGCTCGATCTTCTGCGCCCCGATCTCTATGTTAAAGGCGCGGACTATGCGACGCCCGAGACGCCGGACACCGCGCTCGAGCCGCGCGAGTATACTGTTGGACCGGATGATTTGCGCCGGCTGGTAGCGGGCGAGGAGCCGCGCGATCCGGCGCTCGTCGCGCTGGCGGACCTGCCCGCGCGATTGCCCGAAGCGCCCACAGTGGCGGCGTATGGTGGCGCGCTGGCGCTGCTGGTCTACCTGCCCGGCCACAGCACCACCGAGCTCATCCAGCGCATCGTCAGCCGCTACATCCGGCCTGACGCTCGCCATACCCGATGATGGAGGGCCTGCCTGTGCAGCCAGAGACGCCGTCCACTGGCGATGAAATCACCCTCAAGCGTCCCGCCGTGCGGCCAGAGAAGACGTCCACTGGCGATGAGATCACCCTCAAGCGTCCCGCCGTGCGGTCGGTGAGCGAGGCGCTCATCATGGGCGATGAGGCGCTGCCCGGTGAGGGGATTCAGGCGATCCCCATCGAGGAGCCCGCCGCGGCGGACGCGGGTGGCGCGCAGGGGCGGCGCATTGTGCGCTCAGCGGGCATCATCATGGTCGGCCAGCTGCTCAGTAGCCTGATGGGCATGGTCCGCATCGAGGTCATCAATATTCTCTTCTACGGCGCGGCCAGTGGCGCGTTCATCATCGCTCTGCGGCCGATCCAGCAGATGAGCGATCTGCTGATCGGCGGCACGGTCAGCGGCGCGCTCATCCCGACGTTCGTGGACTATGGCGAGCCGGAGAAACGCGCTGAGCTGCGGAGGATCTACAGCACGGTGGCGATACTGGCGCTGCTGGTGATGGTGGTGGCGGTGGTCGCGCTGTTCTTCCTCGCGCCGTGGCTGGCCCCGTTCTATTTGGACCGTGGCACCGAGGCGGAGCGCCAGCTTACCGCCAGCTTCATCCGCGTGACGGCGTTCGGCCTGTTCGGGCTGGCGCTCTACGCCGTTGGCTCGGCGCTGCTCTACGCGCTCAAGGATGTCGTCTATCCGGCGTTCGCGACGTTTATCCAGCATGTCGGCGTGATTGTCCTCGGCGTGATCGCGCTGTTCATCGCGGCGGCGAAGCTGGGCGCGCCAGTCGCGGCGATCTTCGCGCATGGCGCGCAGGCCACCTCGACCCAGGTAGACGCCTTGCAAATGACGGGCGCCATCGGGCTGGCGGTTGGCTTTGTGGTGGGCGCGCTGGGCGAGGCGGCGCTGCTGCTGCCGGGCCTGCGCCGCAACCGGGTGAGTCTGCGCCCGACCCTGCGTGTGAGGCATCCGGCGGTAAGGCAGATCCTGCGGCTCTATCTCCCCATCGCGGCCGGTTTGCTGATCAGCGTCGGTCAGCAGCAGGCCGAATTGTGGCTGAATGGCCAGACCAACGACCCTACCCGCAATATCACCGCCTTGCAGAGCGCGACGACGCTCATCCAGTTCCCGACCGGACTGGTAGTCGCGGCGCTCTCCTTCGCTGTGCTGCCGCCGCTGGCGTCGTCTGCCAGTGGCGGCGATATGGTGGGCTTCAAGCGGACGCTGGCGCTAGGCTTCCGCCTGGGCCTGTTGCTGATGACGCCGGCTATGGTGGGGCTGATCGCGATGGGAACGCCAATCGCGGCGCTGCTCTTCCAGCATGGCGCCTGCCACACGAGTTGCACTGATCTCAACACCCTGGCGCTAACCAACTATGCCTACCAGCTTCCCTTCCTGGCGATCGACCAGATGCTGATCGCGGCGTTCTACGCGCGCAAGAACACGATCACGCCAGTCATAGTCGGCGTCGCCGCGATTGGTGTGTGGGCGCTGGTGGCTGTGCCGTTCACTCCGACGATTGGCATGCCGGCGCTGGCCTTCGCCAATACGGCGCTCAACTCCAGCCACGCCATCATCCTCTTCGTCCTGCTGACCATGGCGATTGGCGGGCTGGGCATGCGTGAGCTGTGGGGCGGCGTCTGGCGCATCGCCCTCGCCTCGGCGCTGATGGGCGGCCTCATCGCCGGCCTGCTGCGGCTGCTGCCCGCGCTCGCGCCCACCGTCTTCACGCTTGACAGCCTGCGCGGCCAGCTGGCGACGGTGCTGGCGGTCGGCGTCCCCGCCGCCGCGCTCTACTTCCTGGCCGTGACGCTGCTCGGCATGAACGAGGTCCGCATGCTCGGCGGCATCGTCCGCGCGCGGCTGGGCGGTCGCCGAGGATAGCGGGCGGCGCGATACGCTACCATGTCTCCAGAGCGGCGAGAGAGCAAGCGCCTGGAGAGGAGATGGCGCATGACGGCGAACGGGACTGGCGATGGGCTGGAGCGCATCGCGGAGGAGATACGGAGCTGCCAGGCGTGCGACCTGTATATCGGCGCGCGGCTGGCGGTCCCCGGAGAGGGCGACCCGCACGCGGAGGCGATGCTGATCGGTGAGGCGGCCAGCGCGTTTGATGACCGCAGCGGCAGGCCGTTCTCCGGCCCGACGGGCGCCTTTCTGGATGAATTGCTGGCGCTGGCAGGGATGCGGCGCGAGCAGGTCTTCCTGACCAATGTCGTCAAGCACCGGCTGCCCGCTGGGCATGAGCTGGCCCCGCGGGAGATCGCCGCCTGCGCGCCGTATCTCACCCGGCAGATCGCCGCGGTCAACCCCATCCTGATCGTGACGCTGGGGCGCTACGCCCTGGCGCACTTCCTGCCCAGGGCGCGCATCACCGTCATTCACGGCCAGGCGCGACAACACGGCGGGCGCGTGCTGCTGGCGATGTTCAACCCCGCCGCCGCCCTGCATCGTGAGGAACTGCGCGAGACCGTCATCCGCGACTTCACTCACGCGCTGCCTGCCGCGCTGGCCGAGGCCCGCCGCCTCGCCGCTGAGGGCAAGCTGGAGGCCGGCAAAGACGAGCCTGGCCCACAACAGCTGTCGCTGTTCTGAAGCGCGCCGCCGCGACGGCGCGCCGCGCATGGTACGATGCCAGCATGTGCGACGTTGTGGAGACAGCCTGCGAGAAGGAGACGCGATCATGCCCAACATTAAGCGCCAGCCACTGCTCACGATGGTGGTGGGCAGCTATCCCACCGATGGGCTGCCGCCGCGTCGCGCTATCCAGCAGGCGGTAGAGGACCAGCTGATCGCGGGCGTGGATGTCATCAGTGACGGTGAGCCGCGCGGCGACATGGTCGCCATCTTCGCCTCGCGCATTCCAGGTATCCGCCGGGCGGACGACGGCGCCTGGGAGGTGACCGACGCGCTGGACCAGCCAGAGTCGCCCATTGTGGCGCCGGATTACGCGCTGGCGCGAGAGCTGACGGCGCGGCGCGCGGAGGTGAAGGGCGCGGTGACGGGGCCTGTCACACTGGCGCTTGCGCTGCGGGTCGCGCCTGACGCGCCCTACATCGGCCCGGAGGACCCGGCGCTGATCCTGCGGCTGGCGGAGATTTTGGGGCGCGAGGTAGCGGCGCTGGTGGCGTGCGGCGCGCGCATCGTCCAGGTGGATGAGCCGTCGCTGCCTGTCGCGCTGCGAACCGGGCGCGTCAGCTCAGAGCTGGCCTCGGACGCGCTGCGCGAGTTCGCCGCCGCGCCGCCGATGCCCGCGCTGCACGTCTGCGGCGATGTCCGCGATGTCGCGATGGACCTGCTGCTGCTCAACTTCGCCGTCTATAGCATTGAGAACACGACCATCCCCAATCTGGCGGCGTTCGATGATGAGCAGCTGGAGTTCGCGGGCGGACGCATCGCCGCTGGCTGTGTCTCCAGCGCGGACCCCGCTGTGGAGGAGGTCGCCGTCATCCGCGAGCGCATCCGCGCCGCGATGGGCCACATTCCGCCGCAACGGCTGTGGGTGGCGCCGGACTGCGGGCTGCGGGCGTTGCCACGCGGGGTGGCGCGCGAGAAGCTGGCGCGCATGGTGGCCGCGACGCAGGACCTGCGCGCGGAACTTTAAAATGGATGAGCTTCGCGCAAGCGGGCGAGATTGGCGTATACTATGGCCGCGCCCGGCGTTGTGGCCGGGCAGGCGCGCTGGGCTACGCCGCCGCGCATGCGCGGCGGCGCGCGCTTTCCATGTGATGCGTAGTCGCTGTGGGGCCCCTGGAGGTTCCCGCGATGGGAGGCTAATCCACGATGGCAGTCGCTGATCTCACGCTCAAGAACGTCACCACCGAGATGGACGGCAATGTCCTCATTATTCGTCTGAACCGCCCGCCCGCCAACGCGCACGATCTGGAGATGATCCGCGAGCTGGAGACGCTCGTCACCGAGGTGCGCTTCGACCCCGCTGTGAAGGCCGTTGTGCTGACCAGCGCCAATGACCGCTTCTTCTCCGCCGGCGCCGACATCCAGGTTATCCGCGACTTCCCCGGTGAGTACGTTGGACTGCTGAGCCAGACCAGCAAAGAGATGATGATGAAGGTCCGCGCGACGCCCAAGGTCTATGTCGCGGCGGTCGGCGGGCATTGCATGGGTGGCGGGCTGGAGCTGGCGCTCTGCTGTGATGTGCGCTTCGCAGGCAAGGGAAGCTGGAAGGTCGGTCTGCCGGAGGTCAATCTGGGCCTGATTCCGGGCGAGGGCGGCACGCAGTTCCTCGGCCGCGTCGTCGGCCCCTCGCGCGCGCTGATGCTGATGGTCACGGCTGAGTCGTTTAGCCCCGAGCGCGCGACCGAGCTGGGTTTGTTCGATGAGCTGGTCGAGGCGCAGGACCTGATGCCGCGCGCGCTGGCGTTCGCGCACCTCTGCGCCGACGGCCCCAGCCAGGCGATTGGCTTCATGAAGCTGGCGCTGACCGAAGGCCTGGAGATGCCGATCCACGACAGCTTCGCCTACGAGCGCCATTTGCAGAACCAGCTCTTCGATACGGCGGACAGCAAGGAAGGCGTGCGCGCGTTCCTGGAGAAGCGCCAGCCGCAGTGGGGCAAGGGCAAGTAACGCTCATCCCTCCTGTTCGCGGGGCGGGCGGGATGATGCCCCAGCGTCGGCCCGCCCACAGCACGCGCGCTCGTGGCCACCGTTGGGCCGCGAGCGCGCCGGTCTGTCTGGCGATGGCGCGCGGGAGCGGCGCGGCTCTGGTGGGTGTGTGAGCGACCTTTCCTGAACTCACCGTCTCACACGCCTCACGACGCACAGGAAAGCGCCGGGGCTCAGGCTCTCCCACAAGGTTGGGCGCTCATGGCGCCTTTCCCGTGGGAGCGATGCCATTGGGGCTACGCGATTCACGCGCGACAACTCCCCACAACTTACAGCCAGGGGGGCTACCTGCGCTCACATGAACGCGAGTATCCATCATGCCGAACGGCGCTCGGACGCATAGGCGATGAGCTTCGGGGTGACAGCGCAAGCGCTACACAGGGTAAGCGTTGTCATGCGAGAAGGTTTGGCGTCAGTCGTTGTCCGGGCAGAGATCATCGCCGCAGCTACAAGCGGCGCGTCCAGCGCGCGCGCCCTCTATCGCCTCACGCGCCTCCGGGATGAGCCAATAGAGGAAGGCCAACAGCGCCACACTCTCAACCCACCACCAGCCCAGCAGCATGTGCAGCGCCAGCCCAATCAGCAGCGCGCCCGCCATGTAGGCGCAGGTGAGTGAGCAGGCGGCGTCTCCGCGCAGCGCCGCGCTGTTGAGCTGGCGCGCGATCACCCGCTTGCGCCAGGCCAGCGCGGGCATCCCAACGGTGGCGGCCGCCGCCAGCGCCAGGCCAACGAGCGAGGGGGACGCTTCAGCGCGTGTCACCAGGTTCAGCAGCGCGATCGCGACGATGTAGACGCAGAGCAGCGTGAGGCCAATGCCCGTGATCCACGCGGCGACGCGCTCCGCCTGCCCGACCCGCGCCAGCGACGCCCCGCGCTGCTCGGTCCACAGCCGCCAGAGCAGCGCGGCGCCCGTCACCAGCTCCAGGACGCTATCCAGCCCGAAGGCGACGAGCAGCGCGCTGTGCGCCACCACCCCCGCGCCGATCGCGACCGCCGCCTCAACCGTCATCCACGCGACGGTGATCGCTTCGAGCCGCACGCCCACTAGCGCAAGCGCCGGCTGGGACGTGGAAGTGGAAGGCTCCGACTTGATCGCGTGTGTCGCATCCATGGATAGCTCCTCGCCAAACTAGGGTTTTCAGCGCTCACACATGCGCGGCGTCAGAACCCGTTCCGTATGGACGCCTATCCGTAGCCTCTTGCCTATAACCTTTATTATAACGTCACCCGATGCGCGAGTTTTTGTGAGGAAGCCCAGGCCCAGAGGCTGCGCGCCTTCGAGCCAGGAAGACAACCGCATCGCTGGGTAGGGGAGCGCTATCGCCAGATGGGGGCAATGGAGCGCAGCGCTCATCATGAGCGCGCCCGGCGCTCCTTTCCGGCGCGCGGACAGTAGCGCATGATCCACTCCTGTTCAAGCTCCAGCGCGCGGACGCGCTGGCGCGGCGTGGCGTGGGCGTCGTGGCTTGCGCCCGTCATGCGGATGAAATCCACGGGCGCGCGGCCCAGGCGCTTGAGCCAGGTATACAGCTCCTCGCTTTGCGCGATGGGGCAGCGGTAGTCGTTCTCCGCCGCGATAATGCGCGTGGGCGTTGTCACCTGGGGCGCGTGGAAGATCGGCGAGCGCTCGCGGTAGAACGCCTCGCGCTCCCACGGCCAGCCATAGTCGCCCTCCGCCCAGACGTTATCAATATCGCCAGTTCCGAATGAGGTGAAGAGGTTGGTGACGCTGTTGATGGTGACGGCGGCGCGGAAACGGTCAGTGTGGGTGATGATCCAGTTGGTCATGTAGCCGCCATAGCTGCCGCCGAAGACGGCCAGGCGCGTCGCGTCCAGCCCGCCACGCGCCAGCGCCGCGTCCACGCCAGCCATGATGTCGCGGTAGTCGCCGCCGCCCCAGTCATGGTCGCAGGCCTGCGCGAAGACCTCGCCGTAGCCTACGCTGCCGCGCGGATTGATATACAGCGCAGCGTAGCCCTGGCTCACCAGTGACTGGACCGAGAGGTAAAAGCTCTGCCCATACGCGCCATGTGGGCCGCCATGAATCTTCAGCGCCAGGGGCGCGCCGCTATCCGGCGCCTTCGCCGGGCGATAGAGCCAGCCCTCGATGCGCCAGCCATCGAACGAGGAATACTCAAAGCGTTCTGGCGTCACGAGGGCTCGCCGCGCGAGCGTGGCCTGGTTGACCGCTGTCAGAGGGCGCGCGGCCTCACCGGCGCGCTGTTCCCAGATGTCCCAGGGATGGGCTGGGTCGCAGCGCAGGACGAAGGCGCGCGCGCCATCAACTGTCAGCGCGTATTGCCCCGTGTGCGTCTCATCGCCCACGATCACGGATTCGACCGTGGCGCCGTCCAGCGAAGCGCGCAGCAGATCCACCCCGCCACGCCGTTGCGCCAGCGTGTAAACCCATGCGCCATCCGCCGACCAGGCTGGCTCCCACGGCTCCAGGCCGGGCAGGTCGTTATATACACCTACCTCGGCCGAGAGGTCGCGGCCAGCCAGCAGATCGCGGGGCGCGCCGCCCTCGCGCCCGATGACCATCAGCGCGATATTGTGATACGAATGGTCGCGGATCTTCGGTGTCGCCAGGCATGCGATGCGCGCGCCGTCCGGCGACCAGACGGGCCGCTCGATCGCGTGGGTCGCGCAGGTGAGGCGGCGGGCGCGGCGCGTCTCCAGGTCCAGCAGCCAGAGATCGGTGGTCATGTTGGCGTCGCGGTCGTTCTCACGGTCACTGACGAACACAATCGAACGGCCATCGGGGGCCACCGCACCTTGCGCGTCATCGTAGTCACCTTCCGTCAGCCGCTCGGCGCGGTCGTCAGCCAGCCAGACGCGAAAGAGCTTCGACCGCCCCTCGAAGTAGCCGTGATCGTCCCAGCGGTATTGCAGACGGGTGATATGGCGGGCCCGCTCGGCTTCCTCCCGCCGCTCGCGCTCGCGCTCCTCCGCCGCGAGCGGGCGGCTGAGCAGCGGCTCTTCGCCGGGCCGGACCTCTGCCGTGAAGCCAATCCAGGCGCCATCGGGCGACCAGAATGGCTCACCCGCGCCCCGCCGCGTCAGCGTGCGCCGCTGGGCCTCGCCGCCATCCGGCGCGATGGTATAGAGTTGCGCGACCCCATCTTCGCGGTCGCTGATGAAGGCCAGCGTCCGGCCATCGGGCGACCAGCGCGGGCTGGTGTCGCGCTTCTCGCCGCTGGTGAGCCGCCGCGACTGGCCGGTCGCGGTATCGAGCAGCCAGATCGCTGAGCGGGTTTCATTCGCCTCGCGGTCGCTGCCGCGCAGGACATACGCCAGCAGGCCGCCGTCCGGCGAGAGGCGCATATCGGTGATAAAGCGCAGCGCCCAGTAATCATCGGGCGTCAGCGCGCGTCGTGACGGCATGGAAGACTCCTGACGGGCAAGAGAGAGCGGGATTGAGGAGTGTAGGGAAGCGCGGCGCCACTGGTCAGGCCAGCGCGACGCCGATGTGGACTGCCCAGGCGCAGAGCCAGAGACCACCGACCACCAGCGACGCCGTCGCCAGCCAGCGGAACTCGCGTGGAGCGGGTGTCTCGCGGAATTGCGCCAGGCTCCAGATGGCCAGTGTCAGCGCGATTGGCGCGAAGACCAGCATGATGTTGTGGAACGGGGCGGTCAGGCTCAGCGCGACGCCGATCATGGAAAGAAACGCGGACAGGCTGACCTCCGCCTCTTTCCGGCTGGGCGGCGGAAGCTGGTTGAACTGTCCGAGCCAGGCTGGCAGCGCGCTGGGGCCATACGCGGGCGTGGTCGCGCGGACAGCCGCCGCGCGCGGGACAGGCAGTGGCTCCTGGGGCTGGTACGATGGCTTGCGCGGCTCCAGCGCGGGCCGGGGTGACGCTGGGGCGATGGTGGGCGCCACTGGCGGCTGGGCGTCTGTCGTGAGCGCCGCGCCGCAGCGCATGCAGAAGCTGGCCCCGACAGGCGAAGCTCCAGCGCAGTTAGGGCAGACGGACCCCAGTGTGGCGCGAGCCGCCAGATCGCCGGCCACGCCGTAGAGCGAGGCGCGCTGGATGGCCAGTTCACGCCCCAGCTCGCGTGTGGACTGGTAGCGCGCGTTCGGGTCGAGGGCCATCGCCTTCAGGACGATATCGTTGATCTCCTCGCTCAGATGCGGGTTGCGCTCACGTGGGGTAGGTAGCGCCTGGGCGCTGAGCCGCGCGGGAGCCTCAATGGGCTGGTATCCGGTCAGCAGGTAGTAGAGCGTCGCGCCCAGGCCGTAGACATCGGTGCGCTGGTCGGTGGCGCCGGTGGCCTGGTACTGCTCGGGCGGGGCGTAGCCTGGTGTGAAAGCCAGCGCGGCGGCGATGGTTCGCTGGCCATGCGTATAGAGTTTCGCCAGTCCCAGGTCAATCAGCACTGGCGCGCCCATGCTCGCGCTCAGCTTGATGTTCGCGGGCTTCACATCGCGGTGGATGATCGGCGTGGGCTGGCTGTGGAGCTCGTGGATCGCGTCGCAGATCGGCAGGATCCAGTCCAGCGTCTGCGCCTCAGATGGTGGCAGGCGGGTGCGCTTGATCGTGTCAATCGCGATGTCTTCGAGCGTATGCCCATCCACGTAATCCATAACGAGGTAGAGCCGTCCGTGGGATTCGAAGACGGAGTAGCCACGCACAAGGTTAGCGTGCCGCGCATTGAGCAGGAACTCCGCTTCGAGCTGGAACTGGCGGCGGCTGTTCTGGTCCTGATAGAAGGCTTCCTTGATAGCGCGCAGATGCCCGAGCGCGGTGTCGCGCGCGCGGTAGATATGCCCGAATCCACCACCTCCAATGTACCCCTCGATAAGGTAGCGGTTCCGCAGCATGACCCCGGGCGCGAGCGCCGGTGGCTGTGACATGGCGGGTGTCGCCTGCATAGCTTCCGGTCTCCTCCGAGCCAGTGGAGTCCCTCCACTGCTCCATATCTTCAGCCGGGCGAGCGCTTCAATCGCCATGGCGATGTCCTTCCAGTATAAAGTCGCGCGTCAAGCGCGACAAGGAAGCAAGGACAGAAAGGGCTGGCGCCCGCGTGACATTCGCCGGGACGGGCCGTGGGTCGCGCGCCAATAATGGCGCGGCCGTTGTGGCGCTCCGCGCGAGCGCCCAGTATCGCGCCGGGCATAAGCGCGCCGCTACAGGCGCTCCGTGTTGAATAGGAGCGCGTGGCGCGTGATTTCAGGGCAGGTCGCCAGGCGAAAAGCTGGACGCTGTCGGGGGGCTTTCATGCTAGCCCGCTGCATTTCAGACGCGGGATGTCGCCTATCCGTCGCGCGCACGGTACAATTACAGCGTGTGTTTTGGGGCGCGGCGCCAGGAAGGCGGCGTGACCCGGCTCAGGCAAGGTGGCGTATATGCTGGCGCGCGCGCTGGGAGAGCGAATAGCGGAATGGCCGTGGGCGCCCTGGCTGACGCCGCTGGCGGGCTTCGCGCTGGCGCTCCTGGCAGGCTGGGTGTTGAGCGTGGCCGTCGCGCGCGTCTGCCGCCACTACGGCCTGCTGGACAAGCCGCGTGGGCGGCACGGCCACGAGATCGCGGCGCCCCGGCTGGGAGGCGTGGCGATCTTTCTGGCGTTCGCGCTGGCCGCCGCGCTGTTCTACCATCCCAACAGCCTCTATGAGGCGCATATCGTGGCAGGCCTCTTCGCCGCCTCAGCCCTGACCGTCACCATAATGGCGGTGGACGATATCCGCGGTCTTCCGCCGGGCGTCCGCCTGCTGGCGCAGACCGTGGCGGCGCTGCTGGTGATGTTTCCCGCCGCGCAGGGCATGATTATCGAAATCATCCATAATCCGCTTGGCCAGGGCGCTAACGCGATTATCCCACTGCCGTTGTGGGTGGCGATCCCGTTCACCTGGTTCTGGATTGTGGGCATGATGAACACGATCAACTGGGTGGATGGCGTGGACGGACTGGCGGGTGGCGTGGTCGCTATCGCCTCCGTCGTCATGGCGGCGGTTAGCTGGATGCTGGGCCAGACAAGCGTCGCGGCGCTCTGCGCGATTCTCGCCGGGGCCAGCGCGGGCTTCCTGCTGCTCAACTGGCGCCCCGGCAGGCTCTTCATGGGGGACAGCGGGGCGATGTTCCTGGGGCTGGCGCTGGCGACGCTGGCGGGCATCGGCGGCGCGAAACTGGCGACGATGATGCTCCTGCTCGGCGTGCCGATTCTCGACGCCGCGCGGGTGATCATACGGCGTGTCGGGCGCGGCGAGTCGCCCGCGCGGGCTGACCGTTCGCACCTGCATTACCGTCTGCTGGCGTCAGGGTTCAGCGCGCGGCAGGTGGCGCTGCTGTTCTACGCGGTGACGGCGGCGTTCGGCGCGGTGACGATTCTGGCGGCCTATCTGCAAGCCCACGCCTGGCAGTGGAGCGCCGTGCTGCGCATTACTCCCTGGCTGCGGCTGGCTGTCACGGAGGCCCCTACGGCGCTGGGCCTGGCGCTGATTCCCACGCTCACGGCGGCGATCTGGCTTCTGCTGGCCCGCCGCCGCGCCCGTCACGCGGCGGCGCCAACCCAGCCCTTACCCCCAGCGCCCGGACCGCGCGACCGGGAGCTCTCCGCCAGCGGCTCAGGGAGCCATCCGCGCGCGTAGCGACCGGCGGCGCGCGTCATGGGACACGGCGTGTCAGGGCTTGTGAATGGTCAGGGGGCGTCGCCTGGCGGCCCAAGCGCGGCGACAGGCCTACGGCCACAAAGCCGGCCCGCGCTGGCTCAATCCTCTCCATGCGGGCCAACAAGCCGGACAATTCACCCGCCCCGCCCGATATGCTCCTGCGCCGCCAGCCTGTTTGACAGAAAAAGACTTTAGCCGCCGCAAGCCGCAGGGCTTTGAGCCCAGGCGGTTAGGCGTCGGGGCTTCAGCCAAAAGTCCGCCCGCCTTTCTGTGTATCCAGTAGGGTGATAGAAGGGATGTATGAATGATCCCCAGAAAGGCGAGCGGCGCATCGCTATCCGTTTGCCGTTGAACGCGCTGGACGTGATTCGCAAACTCGCCAGGAGGCGCGAACGCTCGTTCAACGGGGACGTGATCTGTGGGCCGTGCGTGCGTATGCCGAACGGCATCAGGATGAGCGCTAGCCGTGCGTGATGGGAGCCTGCGCAAAGCCTACACGTACAAACTCCAGCCGCCGCTCGACCAGGAGCGGGCGCTGGCTGAGACCCTATGGCGCTGTCGCACGCTCTACAACACGGCGCTGGAGCAGCGCGTCATCGTCTATCGGTGGCGCGGGGTCACCCCCACCGCCTATCAGCAAATGGCCGGACTGAAGGGCCTCCGCGCCGAACTCCCCGAATACGCGGCCATTCATAGCCATGTCTTGCAGGATGTGCTGGCCCGGCTGGATACGACCTATCAGGCGTTCTTTCGGGGCTGAAGGCGGGCCAGACGCCAGGCTTCCCGCGCTTTCAGGGCCGCACGCGCTACCACTCCTTCACCTACAAGAAGTATGGCAACGGCGCGCGGCGGGGCTGGAGCTCGCGCGGGCGCAAGCAGGGGCGCGATGATGAGCGCCCTTGCGCGCCGCTCGCTATCTCCTCGCGCTCCTTCGTGTTGGGGCGCCGCCGCCTTGAGGGGCTGGCGCACGGGACGGGGTCAGGGCTAACGCCCTTCGCGGCCGCCAACAACCGAACCGGAATCAGAGGGCAGGCGCATTCATGGCTTCGGCGCGCAAGCCAGCTATCGCGCTCATAGATAGCGCGCTCTCACTCCACGCCGCCTGTCCAGCGGGCGACACGGGCGGGGAGCGCGCTGAGCGGGCCCTGGTAGTGCGCGCACTCAGGCAGGGCGCTAAGGATGGTCGGGCCATAGCCGCGTGTCTGGAGACGGCGGTCGAAGAGAACGACGGCGTTGCGGCGAGTGTGACTCCAGGCCAGGCCGCCCAGCGCCTGCCGCAGCTTGAGCGCGGCCTGCGGCGTCATGAACTGGTTCTGCGGGTCTGGCCAGGCCTCGGCGCGCGTGGCGACCAGCGGATCACCTGGCGCGGGAAAGGGCGTGCGCGCCACGACGACGCAGGCCGGCGCGCGTCCGCGCCGCTCCGCGCCGTCCCAGAAGGAGCCCGCGCCGAGCAGGACGGTGCGCTCCTGCGTCTCGAAGGTCTGCCAGAGCTGGCGCGCTGAGCCGTCTACGCCCTGAGCCAGCGCCAGGATATTGTGGCGCTCCAGCGCGCGGCGCACGCCCGTCGCCGCTGCGCGCAGCATCGCGTGCGAGGGGAAGATCGCCACCACATCGCCAT
This sequence comes from Chloroflexota bacterium, assembly GCA_021814145.1. Taxonomy (GTDB): domain Bacteria; phylum Chloroflexota; class Ktedonobacteria; order Ktedonobacterales; family JADMIN01; genus JAKAIY01. The sequence continues at coordinate 301 of JAKAIY010000083.1, read as the reverse complement.
CCAGCGCCAGCGCCAGCGAGACGATCAGCCCTTCAAGCTGGCCCTGCGCGCCGGGCGCGCTCGGCTCGGGCGCGTCATCGGGCAGGCAGAGCAGCGTTTGCCCGGTGTAGTCAGGCGTGAGCGCCGCCTGGCGGGTAGATTCGGGCAGCGCCAGCGCGCCGCGCGACGGCTCGAAGTCGCCGCCGACAGAGAGCGCCCAGCCCAGCAGCGCCAGGCCGCGCCCCGCGCGCCATAGCGGCTTGAGCAGTCCCCCTACCTGCGTGGGCGCGCTGAAGAGCGTTGGGGCCTCCGCCATCTCGGG
>JAKAIY010000215.1 GCA_021814145.1 Chloroflexota bacterium | reverse complement strand
CTGGAACTCATCCACCAGCACATGAGGATAGCTCCGCCGCGTCTCCCGCAGCGCGTTCGGGGCCGCGCGCAGCATCTCCACCGCGCGCTGGATCAGCCCGCCATAGTCGAGCAACCCGCGCAGTCGCAGCTCGCGGTCCCAGACCGCGTACGCCCGCGCCTGCTCTCGCGCCTGCTCGATCTGGTCCGCGCTGAACGTCCCCTCTGGCGGCGCCTGCTTCGCGCCGCTCCTGCCATGCCTGGCGGGCGGCGCGGCCCCATCCTCCGCCTCTGGCGCCAGGCGCATCCCATCCACCAGCGCGCGGTACCCCTCCGGCGTCAGTAGCCTGTCGCGCGCCCAGCTAAAGCGCTCCAGCAGCGCGGGCAGCGGCGCGGCGGGGTCATTGAGCCGCCGCAAGCGTCGCAGCCCCAGCTTCGGCAGCAACTCTTCGAGCAGCAGAGACTGGTCAGGCCGGTCGAGGATGCGGAAATTCTGGGGGAGCGGCGGCTCATCCGCCGCGTGCGGGACAAGGCTGGCAAAGCGCCGCAGCAGCTCGGTGGCGAAGGCGTGAATCGTCATCACCGGAGCGCGCTCGCCCGGCAGCCCCGCCGTGATCAGCCGCTCGCGCATCTCGTCCGCCGCGCGGTTAGAGAAGGTCAGCGCCAGGATGGTTTCCGGCAGTGCGCCACGCATACCATAGAGATAGGCCACCCGCCCCACCAGCGTCTTTGTCTTGCCCGTCCCTGGCCCGGCGACCACCAGCGCCGGGCCAGGCGCCATCGCGGCCTCGCACTGCGAATCGTCCAGCCCATCGAGCAGGCCTGTCGCCAGCGCCCGCCGCTCGGCGTCGCTCAGGATGGGCCGTGGCGCGGCTTCCGGCTCGGTGTCAGGCTCACGGAGCGGCTCCGCGCCGCTGAGGACCGTGGCCACCAGCCGCGCCCGCGCCAGCCGGGGCGAAACGCCGAACACCGCCGCGATGCGGCTCTCATCGCAGGACGGGCTGTCCATGAAGAGCGCCCGCGTCTCGTAGCCCGGCGCCAGCAGCTCAGCGGCGAAGGCGTTGGCCTCCAGCTCGCGCCGCGCCTTGGGGTTATACTCCTCCACCCGCTCTTCGCGCGCGCCGCGCAGCCGCCCCACGTCAGCGTCCTCGCTGATCGCCTCGTCCGGGCAGGGCGGCGTGGCGCCCTCGCCGCGATGCAGGATGAAATGCCCCAGCTCGTGCGCGATCGAGAAGGCCTGCTCCTCGGCGGTCAGCTCACCCTGCACCCAGATCCAGCCGCCGCGCTCTGGCTTGTCCCAGCTCCAGAGCTGAAGCCGCGCCCGCGCGCCTCCCAGCATCGCGTCATGGGCTGACGTCCGCTTGATGATGATGGCGCGCGGCGCGGCGCGATGGGCGCACAGCTCCTCTACCAGCGCCATCGAAGGCAGGGCGCCGGCGGGGACGGGCTGGCCCCCAGGGCGCCGCGCGCGGAGGGCCAGGGCGGCCTGTGTGATAACGGTCAGACGGTCCATGCCAGGACGCCGCTCACTTTCCGTAGAACGCTCCCAGGTCTGACCCGATGATCGAGCGTGGCGGGCGCTGGAGGGGGTCCGCGCCCGCCACGGTCAGTATGGGGCTACTGGCCGCTGGTCTCGCGGGCGCTGATCTCGCGCCACTCCACTTTGCGCGCCGGGGCAAGGTCGTCGCTCGCCTCGACCGCCACCAGAAAGTCATCCTGCTCGCCAGTCGGAGCCTGGTCCGCGTGATAGAACGCGCCGCCAGCCCGCGCGCTGGCGCCGAGGAGGCCCATCACGGCCTCAACGGAGACATCCAGCGTCTCCGCCAGCCTGCGGAAGAGCTCACGCGGAATGGAAGTGGGCCTGATGGCCCGGGCGTCCAGCCGGGCGATGATCGAGGACGAGACGCCCACGCGCTCCGCCAGCTGGTCGGGGTCCAGCCCCACATCAAATGAGCGGTCCGCCAGGCTGGTGAGCGTCTCCCGCGCGTGGACCGCTTCCAGCGCGCGGGCGAAGCCAGGGGAAAGAGTCTCGACGGGCGTCTCATCGGGCTCTGGCAAATCCGCCAGCGTCAGATGGTACGTCATGATGAACTCCGCAAGCTCGATGGCGTAGTCGGGATAGCGCGCGAGATAGTCCGCGAGATCGGGCGCCCGCCCTGACCTGGCCTCCCTGACGTAGTCCGCGCAGAGACGGTCTATTTCGAACTGGCGCGCGCGTCGCCGGGATTCAGGGCTGCTCATGATCGTCCCTCCTCGCCGCCAGCGGTAGCGCCACTATCGCCAGACGGGTTAAACAGCGCGCGGAACCTGGCGCGCAGCGCCTTCAGGCGCAGCCGTACCGCGCGATCGGTAATGCCGAGGCGTTCTCCTATCTGGGCCTGGGTCAGCTCGCCAGTAAGCTCATTCTGAAGCAGCAGCCGCTCGTCGGGCGCCAGACGCCGCGCCATGTCGCGCACATCATTCACCAGCTCGATCAGGCTGTACTCATCTTCCTCCTGGGGGTCGGGGACGATCTCGCCCAGTGTGCGATCATCGCCCGGCCCGGCGGGCTGGTCAAGGCTGGCCCGCTCGCTCTGCGGGACGCGAGTTGGCCATTCCACGCCTGTCCGCGCGCTGAGGCCTTCCTCGATGCGCTTTTGTTTGGCGATATTGGCAGTCATGCGCCACATCCTGATCCAGAAGCCCCGCGTCAGGAACGTTTCATCCCGGCTGTCCAGCTCCTGCCAGAGGCCAAGCGCGCACTCTTGCATGATATCCTCTATAACCCCCGCGCGATCATGCGCGCTTGTGGGTATCAGGCGATTGACCCAGGCCCTGAGCGTCGCGTCGGTCTTTCTCAGGATCAGTTTGTATATGCGCTCAAGGTGCTCCCGCCGCCCGGCGGCCAGCCGCTCCCGCGCGCACATCGCCAGCACTTCAAGATTCAGGCGTGTATCATGCGCCGCGTCTTCCAGCGCCGCCCAGTAAGGGGGACTTCCAGCCTCTGGCAACCGCTCGAATCGCGCCCAGTTCGCCGCGTTGCGATCAACGTCCCCTTCGTCTCCCACGCTCCGCTCCTTCTCTGGCAGATGCCCGCGCGCCGCGATCGCCGCAATCGCGGCGCGCGGGAACGCTGTACCAGTATAGGAGTGGAGCGGTGAGCCGTCAACGCGCGGGCCGGTTCCCCGTCGCGCGTCTTCGCCTCGTATGTGCGATATCCAGCGCCCACGCGGCCTACCGGAAGCCCCCCACACATGGGTGACCAGCGCGACACCGGCGGCGGCCTCGAAGCGCGGCCGCAGTCGCCCGCGCGCTCCGCGCCAGCGTTGTTGGCGCCGCCCCCAACCAGTCCACCCGGATAGGGCTATCAGGCGCTGAAGGATGGTATACTTCAGGGGTGCGCCCAGCCCGCCGGGGACAGCGAGCCGGGCGCGTGTGATATGACATCATCGCAATCACCAGCATTATTGATTCGCGGTCTCCCTACCCGCCTGTCTCGCTCCTCTCTCCTGATTCGGGAGATGAGGCGGAGGAGTGAGGCTCGCGACTGGGCGCCAGACAGGGACGGCGGGACAAGACAGTCTATGAGCTTTATCACTCGGGTCTTCGGTGACCCCAATGAGCGCGAGTTGAAGCGTATCCGCCCGATCGTCGCGCGTATCAACGATCTTCAGCCCGAGATACAGGCGCTCAGTGATGACGACCTGCGCGGCATGACGGCGGAATTCAAACAGGAACTCGAGAACGGCGCCACTCTGGACGACATTCTTCCCGAAGCCTTCGCCGTCGTGCGCGAGGCCAGCCAGCGCATGATCGGCCTGAGCCCCTTCGATGTGCAGCTCATCGGCGGCGTCGTGCTGCATGAGGGCAAGATCGCCGAGATGCGCACCGGCGAAGGCAAGACGCTCGTCGCGGCGCTGCCCTCCTACCTCAACGCCCTGACCGGCAAGGGTGTCCACATCGTCACCGTCAACGACTACCTCGCCCAGCGCGACCGCGACTGGATGGGGCGTGTCCATGAATTCCTCGGTCTCTCGGTCGGCG
>JAKAIY010000082.1 GCA_021814145.1 Chloroflexota bacterium | reverse complement strand
CGATCCAGGGGAGATAGATTGCGATGACCGATGAGCGGACAGAGGAAGAGCGGCAGCTCGAGGCGCTGCGCGCGCGCGCGGCGGGCGAGCTGGCGGCCGTCGTCACGGCGGCCGGGCTGGATGAGTGGCGCACACGCTATCTGGGTCGCGAGCGCGGCGAGTTGAGCGCCATTCTGAAAGGGCTGGGCAAGCTGCCAGGAGAGCAGCGCAAGCTGGTGGGCCAGGCGGCCAACACCGTCAAGGTAGAGCTGGAGCGGCTGCTGGAGGAGCGGCGCGGCGAAGTCGTGGCGCGCGAACGGGCGGAGGCGCTGGAGCGCGAGACGCTGGATGTGACGCTGCCGGGTCGGCCAATCCCGCGCGGCCACATGCACCCGCTCTCGCGCACCACACGCCAGCTCGCCGAGATCTTCGAGCGCATGGGCTTCCAGACGTTTCAGGGGCCAGAGGTCGAAACCGACTATTACAACTTCCAGGCGCTAAACATCCCGGCTGACCACCCCGCGCGCGACATGCAGGACACCTTCTGGGTGCTGCCGGGGCAAATTCTGCTACGCACCCAGACATCGCCTAACCAGATCCGCATCATGGAGCGCATGCGCCCGCCTGTGCGCGCCATTGTGCCAGGCGCGGTCTACCGCAGCGAGGCGACCGACGCGAGCCACGAAGCGGTCTTCCACCAGGTGGAGGGGCTGCTGGTAGACGAGGTCTGCACGATGGCTGACCTGCGCGGCATCGTGGAACGCTTCGCCCGCGAGATGTTCGGCGCCAACCGCAAGGTGCGCTTCCGCCCTAGCTATTTCCCGTTCACCGAGCCAAGCGCCGAGTTCGATATGGACTGCATCAACTGCGACGGCTCGGGCTGCCGGATCTGCAAGTACAGCGGCTGGCTGGAGATGGGCGGCTCAGGCATGGTGCATCCGAAGGTGTTACGCGGCGTCGGCTACGACCCGTCGGTCTATCGCGGCTTCGCCTTCGGCCTGGGCATCGAGCGTATCGCCATGCTGCGCTATGGGGTCGAGGATATCCGCCTCTTCGCCGAGAATGACCTGCGCTTCCTTTCGCAGTTCCGCTAAGGTGACCTTGCCCCTGGCCCCTTCTTCCGGGCGGCGAGGGGAAATCGGAAAGGGCGAACATCATGGAGATGCGCATCGCGCTGCTGGGCTGCGGGAATGTTGGAACCCGGCTCATCCGGCTACTGGCGGCTAAAGATGAGGCGCTGCGCCACGAGCGGAACCTGGCGGTGACGATCAGCGGAGCCTATACGCGCCGCGCGGGCGGCTGGCTGGCGCCGGAAGGGCTGACGCCAGCCACGCTGGCCGCCAGCGGATGGCCGGAGGGAGCGGCGCCTGGCGCGGGCATTCCCGACGCCGGGCAACCGTTTAGCGGGGACAGCGTGACGTTCGCGCGGACCTGCCCGGCTGACCTGCTGGTGGAGATAACAACACTCAACCCCGTGGACGGGCAGCCCGCGCTGGATCACGTTCGCGCGGCGCTGAGCGCGGGGAAGCATGTCGTCACCGCCAACAAGGGGCCAATCGCCCACGGGCTGCGCGAGCTGCGGGCGCTGGCCGCCGCGCATAGCGTTGGGCTGCGCTTTGAGTCTACCCTGATGGATGGCGCGCCAATCATCAACATGATGGAATACTGCCTGCCGGTAACGGAGGTTATCAGCTTTCGCGGGCTGCTAAATTGCACCAGCAACTACGTCCTCAGCCTGATGACGGACGGCATGACGCTTGAGCGGGCGGTCGCGGAGGCGCAGCGCGCGGGCGTGGCGGAGGCCGACCCTTCCAACGACCTCGATGGCTGGGACGCGGCGGTAAAGGCGACCGTGATCGCCAATGCGCTGATGGGCGCCGACATCCGCCCGGCGGACGTGCGGCGCGTTGGACTGGGCGCGGAAGGGATGCGCCAGGCGAACGCCGCGCTGAAACCGGGCGAGTCGCTGAAACAGGTCGCGGAAGGCAGGCGCGAGGGCCAGGCAGTTATCGCCAGGGTGTCGCTCCAGTCGCTGCCGCCCGGTGACACCCTGGGCAGCCTGAGCGGCATGGAGACTGGCGTGCGGCTGCTGACCGACACCATGCGCGAGCTAACGCTGATCGAGGGCGAAGGTGATCCAACGCAGACAGCGATGGGCATACTGTCAGATATCGTGAATATCGCACGGGCCTATCCACAGGCCTGAGGAGCATAGAAACCAGATGAGAGCGCCATATACATGGCTCAAGGAATATGTGGACATTACACTCAGCCCGGAAGACCTGGCCGAGCGGCTAACACTGACCGGACTGGAAGTTGACCGCGTCGAGTATCCCTGGCCGAACATCATCACAGCGGAGATTACCTGGCTGGAGAAGGTGAAAGGCTCTGACCATCTTAGCGCGACACGGATCTGGACGGGCCGCGAAGAGCTGAGCGTCGTCTGCGGCGCGCCCAACATCAAGCTGCATGACAAGGTCCCGCTGGCGCGCATCGGCGCGAAGGTTGGCGACATCGTGATCGCCGAGAAGCGCGCGATGGGCGTGCTCTCGCAGGGCATGCTCTGCTCACCGCGTGAGCTGGGCCTGAGCGACGATCACTCGGGCATCCTTATCCTGCCGGAGGACACGCCGGTAGGCGTCCCGTTCGGCAAGCTGATGGGTGAGGCGGTGATAGACCTCGACATCAAGGCGCACCGCGGCGACCTCTTCTGCATGGTGGGCATCGCGCGCGAGATCGCCGCCTTCACTGGTGAGCGCCTGCGCGAGCCGGAAACCACCGTCAAGGAGAAGGGCGCGGCGGCCTCGAAGCTCCTGAAGGTCGAGGTGCGCGATCCCGAGCTGTGTCCCCGCTTCACCGCGCGGGTGATTCGCGGCGTGAAGATCGGGCCTTCGCCGGACTGGATGGCCGAGCGGCTGACGGCGGCGGGCATGCGACCCATCAACAACGTTGTGGACGTGACGAACTACGTCATGCTGGAGCTGGGCCAGCCGTTGCATGCCTTCGATTACGACAAGGTGGCGGACCACACGATCATCGTGCGGCGCGCGGAGCCGGGCGAGAAGCTGACCACGCTTGACGGCGTGGAGCGGACGCTGACCCGCGAGATGACGCTCGTAACCGATCCCGCCGGGCCAAATGTTATCGCGGGCATTTTCGGCGGCGCGCGAGTCGAGGTTTCCGAAGAGACCATGAATCTCGTGCTGGAGGCGGCGCACTGGAACCCGACCAACATCCGCCGCACGTCGCAGGCGCTGGCGCTGCGGACGGAGGCGTCTGGCCGCTTCGAGAAGAACCCCGACATCGCGCTTACGACCGTGGCGCTGGACCGCGCGGCGCGGCTGATCGCGCAGCTGGCGGGCGGGCAGGTGGCGCCAGGCTATGTGGATATCTTCGCGGAGGACGCCCGCGTCGAGCCGCGCGTGATTGACTTCGACCTCAGCCAAGTGGAGTGGCTGACGGGGATGAGCGTGACGTTGACCGAGGCGACGCAGGCCCTGCGCGCACTAGGCTTCGCCGTGGAGGAGCGGGCCAGCGAACACGGCGCCGCGCTGCTGCGTGTGACCGTGCCAAGCTGGCGCGGCGACGTGGAGGAGAGCGCCGACATCGTTGAGGAGATCGCGCGCATCGCCGGATATGACCGCATTCCCAGCACAATCCCTGATGGTCCGCTGCCCGCCTGGCAGGATGAGCCGTGGTTCTGGCGCGAATGCGAGATACGTGACCTGTTGCTGGGCATGGGGCTGACTGAGACGCGGACGTATCCGCTGGTGAGCAGGGGGCTAATGGCCAGATTGCTGTCCGCCACCACGCCCGGTGAGGAGCGGCTGCTCAGCGGGCCTGTCTCACTGGCTGAGGAGGCGGCCGAGGCCGCGCCGGAGACGAAGCTCACGACGGCGCGCCCACAGGCGATGGAGCGGCGACGCATCGAGGCGCTGGCGGAGAAGCTGCCCGCGATCACTGTGCGCAATCCTCTCAACGCCGACATGGACTCGCTGCGGCTGACGCTGCTGCCAGGGCTGCTCTCGGTGATGCGCGAGAACACCAAGACCGCCAGCGCCGGGCTCTGGTTCTTCGAGGTCGGGCGGCGCTACCTGCTGACGCCTGAGCTGGCGGAGGGTCAGGGGCTGGCTGATGAGCGGCGGACGGTGGCTGTGGCGCTGGGCGGATCGCTGGCGCCAAGCTGGCTGGGCGAGCGGGAGGCCGATTTCTTCGACCTGAAAGGCATCGCCGAGACGCTGCTCACGAGCCTGGGCGTGACCCAATACCGCTTCACCCAGGCGCGGCGTCCCAGCTTCCACCCTGGCCGCTGCGCCATCCTGGAAGCGCTTGTCGCGCCAGCGCAGGCGAATGGCGCGGAGCATAACGGGTTGACGCCGGATGTGGGTGGGACATGGCTGGCGCTAGGCGCGCTGGGTGAGCTGCATCCAGAGGTGGCCGGGCGATTCGACCTCGCGCACCGGACGTATGTGATGGAGCTCGACCTGGAGCGCCTCTATCAGGTGGCGCCCAAGCGCATGCGAACGCTCCCCATCTCGCGCTATCCGGTGGCGCAGCGTGATCTGGCGATTGTCGTCGAGGCCGGAACGGCTCAGGCGGCGGTAGCGGAAGCCATCCGCGCCAGTGGCGGCGCGCTGACGCCAGAGGTCCAGCTCTTCGACGTCTATACTGGCGAGGGCATACCCGCCGGGAAAAAGAGCCTGGCCTATACGCTCACCTACCGCGCCCCCGACCGCACGCTCACAACCCAGGAAGTCGAGGAGGCGCAGGCAGCGATCATCGCCATGCTGCGCGAGCGGTTCGGCGCGGAATTGCGGCAATAGCGCGCGCCCGGCGCCTGCTTCACTCCTCGCCATGACGGGAAGCAGGCGCCGGGGGTCCTGTCCTCGCGTGAGAAACAGCCTCCACTGTGTATACTGCCTGAGGACTGGCGATGGTGGTAAAGCGAAGGATACAGTAAACGGATGCAATGGACAAGCGAGCAGCGGTCGCACGCGCTGCTGAATCTGCGCGACAAGAATGTGGTAACGATTGGCGGCGGCACAGGCCCATTCGCGCTCCTCTCGACACTCAAGCGCTACGAGTGCGCCATCACCGCGGTTGTCGCGATGTCTGACAGCGGCGGGAGCTCGCGCCGCCTGATGGATGAACTCGGCACACTCCCCGTCGGCGACTTGCGGCAGGCGCTGGTGGCGCTCTCACGCAAGGGGCTGCTCTGGCGTGAGGTGTTCACGCACCGCTTCGGCGATAACGGCCCCGCCAGTGGGGGGGGCAAGCCGCTGGGCGGAACTTCCTCTTCCAATTACCCCGGAATCAGCGGCCATAGCCTGGGCAACCTCATCATCACCGCGCTTCAGGAAATCAACAAGGGAAACCTGCTACACGCCATCGAGGACGCGCAACAGTTGCTCGACACCGCCGGCAAGGTAGCGCCCGTCACGCTGACTCATGCCATCCTCTGCGCGGATCTGGAGGACGGTTCGGTGATCGAGGGTGAGACAGTGATTGACACGCGCGGTGAGAAAAATCCGGGGCCGCTCTCGCCCATCAAGCGCATCCACCTGAAGGAGCCAGTCTCCGCCTGCGATGAGGCGCTGCGCGCGATTCGCCGGGCCGATGTGATCGTGATCGGGCCAGGTGATCTGTACACCAGCATCCTGTCCAACTTCGTGGTGGATGGCATCGCCGAGGCGATACGCGCCTCCGACGCGCAGAAGGTCTATGTCTGCAATCTGATGACCAAGCGCGGCGAGACTGACGGCTATCGCGCCTCGGACTTCGTGCGCACCATCAGCGAGTATCTTGGTGGGCGTGTAGACCGCGTGGTGGTCCACGATGGCGTCTTCCCCGAGCGCCTGCGTGAGCGCTACGCGAATGACGGGCAGTACCCCGTTGAGCCGGATCCGGCTGAACTGGCCAAGCTCGCGCCTGAAGTCGTGATAGACTCGCTGCTGGCCGTCTACCATGACACCTACGTCCGTCATGACTCCGGGCGGCTGCTCCAGGCGATCTTCACGCCCGCGATCTATATCAGTTGAAGCGCCGCGTTACAGATGCGCCGCCTGCTGGAGAAACGCCCAGGATTTCAGTTCGCGCTCCAGATGATAGCGGATCGTCGCCTGGAGCGTGGCCTCGATCTCGCCACGCAGGGCTGGCTCCAGCTTCAGGCGCGGCAGCTCGGCCCAATCGGTCCCCTGCAGCAGACGCAGAACCTTGAGGGCTGGCAGCGAGAGCGGACGCGCGCCATAGCGCATGCAATCGGGGCAGACCGCGCCGCCCTTCTCCGCGCTGTAGCCCTGGTTCTCAGGCCGCAAAGGCTGGTCACAGTTAACACAGAGGCGCAGACCAGGACGATAGCCCAGCGCATCCAGCAGCCGTAGTTCGAAGAAGCGCAGCGCCATCCAGCCGCGCGGGCTGTCCGTCCCCGCATACCCGTCCAGCCGGCGCAGCGTCTCGACGAAGAGCTGGTAGAGCCGGGGATGCGGGTCGGCGTCTTCGAGGAAGCGGTCCACCAGCTCGGCGATATACCAGGCGGCGCTGGCGCTCCAGAAATCCCCCGCGATCCGCTCGAAGCGCTCGCGCGCCTCGGCCTGGGTCACGATATCGAGGTCGCGCCCGGTGGCGAGCAGCAGCTGCGCGCGGGTGAACGGCTCCAGGTGGCCAGCCAGACGGCTGGTGGTCCTGCGCACGCCTTTGGCGATGGCGCGCGTCTTGCCGTGGGTCCCTGTGAAGAGCGTGAGGATACGGTCCGCCTCTCCATAATCGGTGCGGCGAAGCACGAACCCCTCGGCGCTATAGACGCGTGGATGCGGCATCGCTGGCCCGGTCCTTCCATCTTCGATGGATGAGGCGCCCGCTCGCGCGCGAACTCCTCCACCTCTTCACCCCATTCTACACGCCGGGAAGGAGAACGGTAGCGGAGCGTGGAAAAGCGCGTGGTCAGGGATGCGCAGCGTCCATTACGGCGTTGTCGTCGCCGACGGCGTCGCCGTGTTCGTCGGCGCTGGCGTCGCCGTGGGTGTGGCCGTAGCGGACGGCGTCGGTGTGGGCGGCGGGCCGGAGCTGACGTAGACACTCACCGAAGAGCCGGGCTTGACAGAAGCGTTGGCGGCGGGGTCCGTCTTGATGACGTTGCCAAGATCCACCGTATTGGAAGGCTGCAGGATGACGTTGCAGATGAGGCCCAGGTTCTTGAGCGCCAGGCAGGCGTCACCAGAAGTCTTGTTCGCGAGGTTCGGGATCGTCACATCAGCGAGGCCGGCGCTATATTGCGCCTCCACCACCTGACCAGCCTTCAGCGTCTGTCCGGACGGGGGATTCTGCGAGATGATCGTGTCTTTTGTCTGGTCACTGGGAACGGGGTCGCACTTCAGGCTCAGTTGCACCGCCTTCAACGCCTTGAGCGCGTCATCGCAGGTCATGCCCACGATGTTCGGCACTGTCTCATTGGGGATCGGTGTCGCGGCCGGTGTGGCGCTTGCGAATGGGTTAAAGCTGGCGTCAGCGATGGTGAAGGCCAGGAAACAGCCAACCACGAGCACCACCAGCGCGGCCGCCACCGTCGCGACGATCAGCGGGGTATTGCGGCGCGAGGCCTCCTTCTGGACGCCGGGCCAGCGCGGTTTGGTGCCATCGGGCGTCTCCCACGGACGGGTAGGGCCGGGCATGGGAGGGGCCAGTCCAGGATCGTCGGCCAAACCGGCGCGTCCCTCGTAGGGGCCGTCATAGCCGCCGCGCGCTTCAAACGGCCTGTCATAGCCCTCAACAGCCCGCTCGTCACCCAACCCGCCGAGCGGCATGCCGGGACGCCCAGAGACGGACACTGGCGGGCGCGTGGCTCCTCGTGGCCCGCTGATTGGCGCCGGAGCGCCTGGGTACATCCCCGGACGCGGGCCAGATGGCCCGGAAGAACGCGCCAAATTGGGATTGCTTGGGCCACCAGGGCCATAGGAGCCCAACGCCTCACCCGCGACACTGGGCACGCCTGACCGGCGCGCGGGCGCGCGCAGGAAATTATCCAGCGCGGCGGCTACCGCGTCACCATCGCGGAAGCGCGCCTGCGGGTCTTTCTCCAGGCAGCGCATGATAATGCGATCCAGCGCGGGGGGGATGCGCGGGTTCAACGTGCTGGGCGGCTCGGGGATCTCCTGGATGTGCTTCATCGCTACCGCGACCGGCGTATCGCCTTCAAAGGGTGTCCGTCCGGTCAGCATCTCGTACATCATGATGCCGAGCGCGTAGATATCGGCGGAAGGTCGCACGATCTCGCCTTGCGCCTGCTCGGGAGCGTAGTATTGCACGGTGCCCAGGGTCATGCCGGTTGTGGTCAGGCGCTCGGCGTCAGCGTCCTTGTACATGCTGGCGATGCCGAAATCAGTCAGCTTCACCATGCCGTCATCGGTGAGCATGACGTTCTGCGGCTTGACATCGCGGTGCACGATGCCGCGACGGTGCGCCGCGCCCAGGCCAAGACAGACGTCGCGCGTGATCTGCATGGCGCGCTCAATGGGCAGGACACCGCGCCGCTTGAGGTAGCGCCGGAGATCCATCCCCTCGATGTATTCCATGACGATATAGTAGCTATCGCCACTTTGCCCGTAATCGAAGACCTGGACGATGTTGGGGTGCTGAAGGGCGGACGCCGCGCGGGCTTCACGCTGGAAGCGCGTGACAAACTTGGGGTCGCTGCTGTAGACCTCACGCAGCACTTTGACCGCGACGGGGCGGTCCATCATATGCTCATCCACCGCCCGGTAGATGGTGGCCATGCCGCCACGTCCGATGGGTTCTCCAAGGCGGTAGCGACCGCTGATGAGATCTGACGGTTCCATACATCTCCCAACCGCGATCACCGCGCGTCCGTCCGATAGCGTACGGAGCGCGCCAGCAAGCGGCGCGACGCATGACGCGGGACGGACAGACACCTCGCTGGCTCGCGCCGGAGAACCCGCAAAGCATCTGTCACGCCAGCCAGCGCAGACAGGTCAGTGGATTACCGAGGCCAATGATACCAGAACTTTTTAAGAACGCTAGCGCCTCATGGCGATGCTCGCAAGCAGGCGCCGCATGCCTAATCTATCCGTGTGAGGCCAGGCGTGTCAAGCGGCCCTGACCATCGAGGCGCCGTGTAGAGCATCTGGAGTCTGACGCGAACGCCAGGCCACTCTACTCGTCAAGAGTGTACCACAATGGAAGGACCCACGAGGCTGCGCGCCTCCTCTCATCCCATACATGCGCCTGTTGTGGGAAGACGCGAGCCGCCCGCCCCATACTGACGCTGTCAATGTCGCACAGGTTCCCGCGCGGGTGATGTGACGCGCGTCACACACATGCGCTCCGCCCGCCTCATGCGCCAAAGGACAGGCGATAGCTGAAAAGAGCCGCCTGGCTACCACTCGTTTAACGGTTCATGGCGTGTTATGCTTACCACTATCAAGACCATTTCTTGAAGACGACGAATCAAGCCGGGAAACGGCGTAGGAGCCAATAGATGAAGCGTGCGGCATAGGGGAAGCCCCTTCAGGGGAGGTCTGGTGCGATTATGGAACGCATGCTAAACACGCACGGCATCAGGTTCGAGCAGCAGCACATGGGCTCTCGCCGGCGCTGCTCAATCTGTGAGCGCCGGCTGGAAAACAAAGCCTATTTCCTGACCGAGAGCGAGGACGCGCCGGAGCCTCAGCAGTCATGGCTGATCTGCGCGCCATGTAATACCGCCGTCCAGACTGAGCTTGAGCGCTCGACGCTCCGCCCGGCGCTGCGCACGCGCATAGCGGTCGGGCTTGTGGCCAGCCAGCGTGGCCCGGCCAATCGCGCCAAATGGTGGCAGGAGCGCTACTGGGAAGAGTTGGATGACCAGGGATGGAACCGCCTGATCTTCTGGTCCATCATTTTTATCGCCTTTGGTCACGTGCTGGTGTTCATTACCCTCATGATGTGGCCTTTCATGGTCGGTCGCTGACCACCCCATCTCAGGTCACCCCATCGCCCGTCGCCAGGAACGCGCGAGCTCCCACACATACGCCTGCCGCCTGTCTGTAAGGCGAAAACAGCCCTGTAACCTGCCCGGCGGCGCCAGGCGCCACGATGGATTCCATGCCAGGTTGGGCGCCTGAGAACATAAACAACCAGTCATGCGTCTACACAGATAGGGGGGAATGTCTTTCCCAATCTGCATGAATGGTGTTTGTGCGCATGCGGTGGCGCGCCGGGATGGATTGAGGAATCCTTGTGGATGAAGGACACGGTGGACTGGGACTGGCGGACTCTGGCTCATTCGACAAACAAGAGATAGCGCCAGCCCCAGCCCTTGATAGCGCTGACGCTGAACGGACAGCGCCAGCCGGGATGCAAGCGTCTGTTGACGGGCCTGATGACGCGCCAGCGCCGCGGTGGCCTGAATCGCCCGCGGCGCCTTCGCTGTCCACGACCATCGCGAGTTTCTGGGCGCGTATCTCGCGGCGGCTCGACATCAGGCGGTGGCGTCGCAGCTACGTCGCGTTGCTCATCTCGCTCGCGCTGCTGCTGACGCTGACCCTGCCGGGAGCCTACGCCGTTAGCTCCGCGCTCAACGAGTATCACAGCCTGAAGGCGCTAGGCGAGGACGGGCTGGCGCGTCTGAGCGCGGTCAAGGCCGATCTGCTGGGGCAATCCAGCGGCTCAGGCGCGCTCACCGGCTCGGGAGGCTCAGGGACTGGGTCAAGCGCGTTGGCGGAGATTCAGACGCTGCTAGCCACTCCTGGCCCGGATGTCAGCAATCCTGTCTACACGTACCTCGCCCAGCGCCAGGGTGGGACGTATTATCCCCTGCAGGTAACAGTCAATCCAGCGAAGGGCGTCCCCTCTGAGGGGACCGCGCCCACGACCTGGAAAACCACCATTGGCGCCAATACCTACTTCGCCCTGGGTGGAACCCCCAGGCCAGCGCCAGTCGCGACACCCACCATAACGGCCACCGTAACGGCCGCCACGACGCCTCCCGCGACCGCGACGAGCGGAAGCGCTTCCAGCGGATTGAGCGACAGGCTGCCCGACCAGGCGCGCATCGCACGCGCCCGGCAAGACCTGCTGGCGGCGCAGAGCGACTTCACCACGCTGGGCGCGCGGCTGGCGCATCCCGACTGGGTGTTGTCACTGGCCTCCGTGATGCCCAATGGCGCCGCTGATCTGGCCGCCGTGCGCGCGCTCGCGCGGGTAGGGGTAGACGCCACCGCCGCCGGGATAGCGATGCTCGACGCCGCTACGCCGCTGCTGCAACGCCTGCGAGGAATGACCTCGCTGTTCTCAGGAACTCAGCCCCTCATCACTCAGGCCGACATCACCGCCTTGGAGCGGGGCCTCGCCGTTGTCAGCGCGAAGATGGATGACATCGTCGCGCAGCTCAAGACAGTCAATGTGGAGTCGCTCCCGCTGAGCGCGCGGCAGAAGGCGCTCTTCGCCCAGCTCATGCCGCTGCTGCCGCAGATAAAGAGTCTCGCTGACCAGGCTGGCCCGCTGCTCACCAGCTTCGGCTGGATCATCGGGGCCGATGCGACACGCCACTTCCTGGTGCAAACCCTGGACCGTGGCGAGCTGCGCGCCACCGGTGGCTTCACCGGGCAATACGCCATTCTGACGCTGAACGGCGGCAAGATGGGGCCGCTCAGTCTCCAGGACGTCAACTGCCTGGACTACCTGACCGGATGCCTCTCCAACGGCTGGATTTTTGGCCGCCGCCCGCCCGCTCCATATAACACCTGGTGGCCGTTCGCCAACTGGGGCCTGCGCGACGCGAACCTCTCCGCCGACTTCCCGACTGACGCGCGGATGGTGCTGAGCGTCTATCAGCATGAGAGCGGTCAGACGATGGACGGGCTGATCAATATCTCGCCGCTGGTGATCGAGGATGTGCTCCGCGTGACTGGCCCCATTCAGGTGCCGCTTTACCACGAGACGATCACGGCGGACAATCTGGAAGCCAAGCTGCATTATTATCAGCAGAACCCAGTGGCGATCGCGCTGGAGAAACAGCTTTCGGGCGGCGGGCGCAAGTCCTTCACGCAACTCGTCGGCCAGCTCTTGCTGGATCGCGTCAAGTCGGCGCCGCTCAGCGCGCTGCAGCCGCTGGCGATGAGCATGATCGGTGACCTGCGCTCGAAAAACCTGCAAGTCTATTTCACCAACCCCGCCGCCGAGGCGCTGCTCAGCAAGTACGCTCTCGATGGCGCGGTCAATACGGCCCCAGGCCTGGATGGCTATCTGCTCGTGCAGTCTAACGTCAGCGTTTCCAAGGCGACGACCTTCATTACGGTCACGCAGCGCGATGTTGTCACGCTCGACGCCAAGGGTGGCGCGACGCACCACCTGACGCTGACCTTCCACGGAAACTACACCTACGACCAGATCTACGGTTATATGACCTACCGGGACTATCTGCGCATCTATGTTCCGCCGCAATCGAAGCTGCTCGGTGGTGACGGCTTTGATTCGGGCGTCCCGATGTGCTGGCCATCCGCCGCCGGACAGCCGCCCGCCAAGTACGCCAGCCTGTCCACGTGCTCCGGAAACCCCTATCCCAACGGAGAGATGGTCTGCCCATCAGGGAACTACGCTCCAGGGCCGCGCGCTCCGGACGTGTTCGGCTCCAATGGCTATAACCAGTGGCCGGTGGACGCGCCGGGTGGCCCGACAAACACGACCAGTGACCTCACAGGCCGCGCGATGTACGCCGGGTACATCTTCGTGCCCGATGGCTGCACCGCGACCGTCACCCTGTCTTGGTATACGCCCGGCGTCGCGCCCAAAGCCTGAGCGTGGCCGTTCTCCTCAACCGCGCGATAGCTGGACGTTCTCCCCTGTCGAGACGCCCGGCCATCGCGCGCTCTGGCACCGTGGCCAGAGCGCCCTTTCGCTTCGTTAAAATATTGTGCCGCGGCAAGCGGCGTTCCGCGTCCTTCTGGTTTTGAGGAGAACACAACCAATGCGACACCGCGACACGCACTATTTCCTCTGGTTCATCTTCTTCGGTGTGCTTTCGGGCATCATCCACTACGTCAACAGCCAGACCTTTGATCCCGAATCCACCTGGCTGACGGTCAGCGGCCTGCTGGGGATGCTGCTGGGCGCGCAATGGATCGCTGGCGGTAAGCTCTCACGCTGGTATGATCTGCTCATCGGCATTATCTTCACCTTCGCCGGCGCGGTCGGCATCGCCGCTGGATTCCATATCAATCTCATCAGCAGCGCCGCCATCGGTGGCCTTATCAGCGGCGCCTCGTTGCTGGGGCTGAGTCTGGCCGTGCTGCCATCCCTGGTGCACGCTGTGCTGGGACTTACGTCACTCAATCACGCTATCCAGAAGAAATAGACGTTTGCTCCCACTTCCAGGCATTTAGGCCCAGCGCCGGGTGAAACGAGCGACCCGGCGCCGGGCTTGCGGCGCATCTTCTCCCGGGTTGCAGGCGGATGCGCGCCCCTTCGCGCGGGCGCGCTCCAGCCATGAAATGGAGAGGAACACACAGATTATGCGGTCCACTTTGCGCGTGTTTGCCATGGTCTCTGGCGTTTTCGCCAGCGTCATCGCGGTTATCGTAGACGCGCTCTACTCATTTTTCCACGTGCTGGGACGGATAAGCGGAATCACGAATGATCCCTCACACTTCTGGTGGGGATTGTTTGTAGCGTTGATCGGCTTCGTGGGGTCATTGCTCTCGATCTCGTCCCCCGTGCTGGCGGCGGTCCTGATGCTGGTCGCGGGTGTCGCTTTCTTCTGGGTTGTTGGCTGGTGGGCAATCTTCGCATCGCTGTTCTTCTTCATCGGCGCGGCGCTGGTGATCCTTGATCGCGGTCGCGCGACGACGACAACGACGACCGGCGCAACGGGCCTCTAGCCCGTGAGCGCGCTAGAAAAGCGAAAGCTGTTGTGGTGGTTGGCTGTCTTTGTCCTCCTTTTCAGTGGAGGCGGGCTTTGTGGCCAGCTTGCCTTCAGCGGCGAGATGGCGCGCCTCCGCGAGAGCGGCGGGAATGGCCCGCTGGAAATCCTGCTCAAGCGCCTGCATCACCGCTGGTGTGCGCAACGCCGCCGCCGGATGGTACATGGCGACAACAATGCGCCCGTCAATCAGCTTGGCCTGCCCATGAATAACGCTGATCTTGGCGCCGGGGAAGAAGCGCGCCATCGAGTAGCGGCCCAGCGTGACAATGACCCTGGGGTTGATCGCCGCGATCTGCCGCGTGAGGTAGTCAGAGCAAGCGGCGATTTCTTCGGGCAGCGGGTCGCGATTCTCAGGCGGGCGGTGCTTGACGACGTTAGTGATAAACACTGTTTGACGGTCCAGCCCAATGCTGGCGAGCAGCTTGTTGAGTAGCTGCCCGGCTGGCCCTACAAACGGGCGCCCCAGCCGGTCCTCATGGTAGCCAGGCCCCTCGCCAATGAACAGAATCTCCGCCTCAGCGCCGCCTTCTCCCGGCACGCCATTCTTCGTCCCCTTGTAGAGGGGGCACTTCGTACAGCTGCGCACCTCTGCCGCGATCTGATCCAGAGTCTCTCGCGCCGTCGCCGCCATCGCGCTTTCTCCTGTCGCCTGTTCCGGTCGAATCCGCTCGCTGTCCGCTCATTCCGCGCGCTCGCCATCCCGCCGGAAGCGCCACGCCCGCTTCATGATAGCGCATGCGCGCAAGCGGTGGCAGGTCGCCGCCTGGCTGGCGCGGCGAGTGGCGCGAGCAGCCGCTCCATCACGCCAGCAACCACTCACGCTCGCGATGGCAGGATATCCCAGACCGTCTCAGGGTGGGCGGATAGCGCCGTCTCAGCCGCGAAGTTACGTGTCGCTATGGCGTTCGAGCGAGCATAGCGCGCCGCCTGGATAGTCGCGTCTCTGGGCGCTCCGGCGCGCTTGCCTTCTCAGGAGATGATAGCGCCAGGCGACGCTCATGTCAGGTTCGGCACCGCTCATGGCGGCGGGACTCCGTTTGTTAACGATCATCGGGCGCTGGGGACACGTGTCCCCAGCGCCCGATGGCGCGCTATGCGGCTATTCGCGCCTACGCGCGCCCGTAGCTGCGCGGGCCGCCACCCTGCTGCGGGGGGCGTCCACCGGAGGGGCCGCGCCCACCGCCAGGGCCACCAGGGGCATGCCCACGCTCGGGATAGCCGCCGGAGTAGCCGCCGCGCCCACCGGGGCCACCCGGGCCACCACGCCCGCCAGGGCCACCACGGCTCGGGCCACGCTGCGCCCGCTCAGCCTCCAGCTCCTCGGTGGTCGGCATCTCGCCGCTCAGCGCCGCGCGCCGTGAGAGGTTGATACGGCCCTGCTGGTCTACCTCGACGACCATGACATTGATCTCGTCGCCGACCTGCACCTCTTCCTCTGGCCGGCTCACAAAGTGATCGGCGAGGTTGGCGGTGCGAACGAGCCCTTCCTTGCCAGGCAGGATCTCGACAAAGGCGCCAAAGTCCACCAGGCGGCGGACGACGCCAGTGTAGATCTTGCCGACCTCGACTTCCTCAGTCAAGGCGCGCACGGCGTTCATCGCGCGCTCCATGCCATCAGGGCTCGTCGAGGCGATGTGGACGACGCCATCCTCATCAATGTCAATCTTCGCGCCCGTCTCGTCCTGGATGCGGCGGATAGTCTTGCCGCCTGGGCCAATGACGACGCCGATCTTTTCAGGGTTGATCTTGATGCTCTGGATTCGCGGCGCGTAAGGCGAGAGCTCCTCGCGCGGCTCCGGCAGCGCCTGGAGCATTTTGTCCATGATGAACATGCGGGCTTCTCGCGCCTGCTCCAGCGCCTGCACCAGCACCTCGGTTGTCAGGCCTTTCACCTTGATATCCATCTGCAAGGCGGTGATGCCATCGGCGGTGCCAGCGACCTTGAAGTCCATGTCACCCATGGCGTCTTCTATGCCCTGGATGTCGGTGAGGACCTCGTACTTGCCGGTGATGGCGTCGCCGGACTCGGTAATGAGGCCCATCGCCACGCCAGCCACCGGCGCCGCGATCGGCACGCCCGCGTCCATCAGCGAAAGCGTGCTGCCGCAGACCGACGCCATCGAGGTCGAGCCGTTCGAGCTCAGAATCTCGGAGACGACGCGAATCGTGTACGGGAATATGTCCTTCTCGGGGATCACCGGCAGCAGCGCGCGCTCAGCCAGCGCGCCGTGGCCGATTTCGCGGCGGCCCGGCCCGCGCGAGGAGCGCGTCTCGCCCGTGCTGAACGAGGGAAAGTTGTAGTGGTGGATATAGCGCTTGCTCTCTTCGGCGCTCAGGCCTTCGATGGACTGGCTCTCGCCTGGTGAGCCAAGCGTTACGAGGCTCAGCGCCTGTGTCTGGCCGCGCGTGAAGAGCGCGGAGCCATGCGTGCGCGGCAGCAGGCCGACCTCGCAGCTGATCGGGCGGATGTCGGTCGGGCCGCGTCCATCGGGGCGCAAGCCCTTGTCGAGAATCTGCCCGCGCACGAACTTCTTCAGCTCGCTCTCGTAGAACGCGCTGATCTCCTTCTGACGGTCGGGGTACTTCGCGCCCAGCTCCGTCATCAAGCCTGACTGCACCTCAGCCAGGGCGGCCTCACGCTCAGCCTTGGTCGTCTTGTTGACGGCGGCGGTGAAGCGGGGAGTCACGTACTCGCGCACGTCCGTTATCAGCTCAGCGTCTGGCGCGGGGGCCGTGAAGAGGCGCTTGGGCTTGCCCGCTTTTTGCTGGAGCTCCAGCTGCGCCTTAATGAGCAGCTGGAGCGCCTCATGCCCCTTGCGAATCGCCTCGATGACAATCCTCTCAGGCAGCTCTTTCGCGCCCGCCTCGACCATCACGACCGCGTCGGCGGTACCCGCGACGACCAGATCGAGCAGACTGTCAGCCAGATCGGACTCGGGCGGGTTGATAACGAGCTGATTGTTGACATAGCCCATGCGCACGGCGCCAACCGGCCCGGCGAAAGGGACACCGGAGATGGTGAGCGCGGCGGACGCGGCGGTGATGCCAATGACGTCCGGGTCGTTCTCACGGTCAGCGGAGAGGACGGTCAGCACGACATGCACATCGTTGCGATAGCCCTTGGGGAAGAGCGGGCGAATAGGGCGGTCGGTCAGGCGCGCGGCGAGGATCGAGTGTTCGGTCGGGCGTCCCTCACGCTTGATAAAGCCGCCAGGAATCTTGCCGACGGAATACATCCGCTCCTCGACATCCACCGTAAGGGGGAAAAAGTCTATGCCCTCGCGGGGCGCCGCCGAGCTGGTGGCCGTGCCCAGCACAACCGTATCACCGTAGCGCACGAGCACGGCGCCGCCCGCCTGTTCGGCCACGCGCCCCGTCTCGAAGCTGAAGGTACGGCCACCGATGGTCGTTTCACTTGTCTGAATGGTCATGACTACCTCCGAACGTCCCCTGGCGGGGATCCCGCAACGTCAGGGGGGCGTCCATGCGAGTATGCCTGAGTTTCGCGCCTCACCGGGCGCGCGCCGCAGCGCCCATACGCTACAGCCAGCCAGATCGCCCGCCTCCGCGAGCGCTGTTATTGATCGCTCCAGCGCCTGTTTTCCGGTATATCCTCAGAAACCGGACGCGCGCATAGGCGCTGGGAACGCTCCCCGTGGGCGCCGCCACATCGCCACACGGGGCTCGACAGATCGCGCCAGCCTACCTGCGCAGGCCCAGCTTCGCGATCAGCGCCTTGTAGCGCTCCGGGTCCTTGCGATTGAGATACCTGAGCATGCGGCGTCGCTGGCCAACCATCTTCATGAGGCCCAGGCGCGAATGGTAGTCGTGCTTGTTCACCTTCAGGTGCTCGGTCAGATCCTGAATGCGCTGGGTGAGCAAGGCGACCTGCACTTCAGGCGAGCCCGTGTCGCCCTCGTGCGTCTGATGCGTGGTGATGATCTCGGTCTTGACGTCTTTCTCCAAAGCCATGCGTGTAGCCGCGTTTCCGCCAGTCCAGCCAGATAGCGCGTCTCTGCGCGCGTCACGCGCTGGCGCCGGGAACGCATTCCTCCTTTTTAGGATGGTGGATACGTGCGCGTCGCGCCCGCCATCGCTCAAGATGGCGTGAAGCGCTCACGCACGGTGTGATGAACATTTAATCGGCTGGCCCGCCGCTGGAGCTTCAATCGCATGTCCATTCCGGCGTGCGCGGTGTCGGCATGCGTAAAGCGGGCGACAGAACCGGTATCCGCGCGCATGATGGCGCAGCCAGGGGGATCCCGGCGTCCACGCGCGGGCTATAGAGCGATCCACTGCGCGGTCGCTGGCGAGCGCGGCCACAGTCGCGGCATAACGTCCCACGGTGGCGGGTGGCGTCGCGCTCATCAGCGCGCTGGACGTGATCTCCGTCCGTCTCGTCTCGCCGGGCCTGATGCGGAGGCGCCCATGCTCAGGCAATGTCATGGGCGGCCCGGCGTCTTTCCGCGCGCTCCCAGCCCCGGTGGATGCTGCGGTGGGGTGAGGCGGCGTTTCCCGTTTCGGATGTCAATCATCTAGTTCAGCGAACGTATCATAGCATAGCCTGCCCTCCGCCGCAAATCCCGCTTTTCTTCGAGGCGACCCAGGCCACTCGTCTCTCGCCGGCGGAGGGTATGTGTCCAGGGGAGTGTGGGCTTTGGTGATTCCCCTCGGTTACTCAGTGGCCGTGGCGTTGACCGCTAGCTAGCGGTCAACGCCACGGCGCGCGCCTCCA
>JAKAIY010000081.1 GCA_021814145.1 Chloroflexota bacterium | reverse complement strand
CCGCCGTCCAGATGCGGCGGCCGGAATCACCGGACGCCAGGGCGAGCTCGGTGTCCAGCAGACGCAGCGCCTCTGGCAGCTGGCCCGCCGCCAGCGCGCGCTCGCGTGTTCGGACCAGTTCCGGCAGCAGCGCCGCGCGCTCCGCGGCCAGCGCTGGCGTGCCGGGCGCGCGCTGGCCCGCTTCGACCAGCGCCGCCACCGCCTCATCCAGCGCGCCCGTCGCGCGGGCCAGGCGGGCCAGCGCCAGCGCGTCGTCGGCGGTGGCGTCGGGGCGCGCGGCCAGCTGGCGGGCTGGCTCCAGCGCCTCCGGCTGGCGGTTCAGCTTCACCAGCAGGTCGCGCTTGGCGATCAGCCAGGAAGGATCGTCACGCGCCAGGCGCAACGCCTGCTCCACACGGCGGAGCGCTTCATCCAGTTCACCCAGTCCTTCGAGGGTCGGCACATATTCCCGCAGGACATCCAGCCGCTCGTCGTCGTCATCGGTGATGAGCGCGCTCCTGAGCAGTGGCGCGGCGCCTCGCTGGTCACCCGCGCGTAGCAGCGCGCGCGCCACCGCGCGGGTCGTCGGAATGTCGTCCTGGTCACGCTTCAAGGCCTCTTGCAGCGTCTTCGCCGCTTCCGCCGGCTTGCCAAGCTCGAGCTGCGCCCGGCCCCAGAGACGGTAGAACTCGATGGTAAGCTCTTTGGGATAGCGGCGGAGCAATTGCTCCGCGATATCGTCTGTCCGGTCCCAGTCGCCCGCTTCAGACGCTCTGGCCATCCGCGCGATCAGATTGCCAGCGGGAGTCAGGGTATCGAGCGGCGGCGCGGAAGGCGAAACGGACTGCGCGCCGGGATGTTCGCCGCCTGGACGGCGCGGCAGACGGGCGTCGGTTGCGCGGATCGCGGCCAGCATCGCGGCCAGCGTCCCGTCGAAGTCGCTGGTAGCGTCGTAAAACTGGAGTGTCGCCCAGGTCGGCGGGACCGTGCGCGGGTCGCGCGCGGCGGCCACTAGCCGTATGACGCCGCGCATCTGGCCGTAGAGCACACGGTTCTGCGCCGCGTTGACCTCCATCTCGACGGCTTTGGACCCCAGCGAGTTGGGCGTCTCCACGAGCACCAGCCACTCACACCGCTCCAGGCCCTGGTTGATACGCTTAATGAAGTCGCCCTCCCGGGCGCCTTCCCAGTCCACCCAGACGTAGACCTCCAGCCGCTCCAGCGTCTCCACTAGCCGCCGCGTAAACGCAATATCCTGGCGGTTATAGCTAACGAAAACCCGCGTGGTTCCCGGCGCAGACGTGGCCATAGCTCCCTCCCCGAACCTCATTTCCGCCCGGATACGTGGCTCGCTGCCAGAGTGCGCGCGGCAGCGCCTCCGCCCGCAGCCAGCCTGTGAGGACAGTATAACGCATGTGGAAGCGCAGGTGTGCGGCGCGCGGGCGAGGTGCGGGCGGGGATGCGGGCGTTAGCCTGAAGCGCCTGGACAATTCAGCAGCCCTGCGCTATCTGAGCAGCGGCGGCAGGTAGGTGATGGCCGCGACCAGCAGCGGCGCGATGACCAGCGCGGGCAACCAGTTCGCCACGCGCAAATCACGAATCTTGAGCAGTTTCAGCCCAATCGCTACCAGAATCAGTCCGCCAGTCGCCGTCAGCTCCGCCAGCGCGTCGGGTGTAGCGTTGAGCGCCGGAGCGATGGTGCGCGCCAGCAGGCTGATGCTCCCCTGATACACCAAAATCGTCACGATGGAGAGCAGCACGCCCCAGCCTAGCGTCGCTCCAAACGCCAGCGCGGCGAAGCCATCCAGCGTCGCCTTGATGACCATCTTGGTCGTATCGCCAGAGAGGCCATTATCCAGCGCGCCCAGGATCGAGAGCGGGCCAACGCAGAACACCAGACTTGACGTGACGAACGCCTCGCTCATTGTCGAGCCGGGACGCGCCAGCCGCCGCTGCGCCCAGGCGCCCAGCGCCTCAAGACCCCGCTCGATATCGAGCGCCTCGCCGATCAGCACGCCAATCAGCAGCGCGCCCAGCACGATCAGCGCGTTCTTCGTCGTCAGCGCGTCCAGCAGCCCGATCAGCAACGTGAACAGCCCCAGCACACCGAACAGCGCCTCATGGATGCGCGCCGGCAGCCGGTCGCCCACCAGCGCGCCCAGCGTCCCGCCGATCAGTACCGTCAGCGCGTTCAGTAGCGTGCCATTGACCGAGAAGAAGAAAGAGGAAAACAGGGACACAATCACCGCCCGTCGTCAGAAACTATCCCCAGGGAGCGCGCCAAGCGCCATCCAACTATATCACTGACGCCAGCGCCAGTCTCCCGCCCGGCGATCTGCGACCGGGGCCTGTGAATTGTTGAGCTTTCCACGCTGCGCGTAGGAGATTGAGCCGGCGCAGGCCGGCTTCGTGGCCGCTAGGCCCATAGGCGCGGCTTTAGCCGCCAGCCGCGCACGGCGACCATTCACAAGCCCGGCGATCTGTGACCTCCGTCACTGGCCTCCGCGCGCGCCAGCCTGTATAATCAGGGCGCTCGCATCGCAGCCCGAGGAGGCGTCATGACCCGCGCGACCATCTTCGTTCCCGCCTACGCCAAGATCAACCTGACGCTCGCAGCCCTTGGAAAACGGGCGGATGGCTACCACGAGCTGGCGTCCGTCATGCAGACCATCTCGCTGCATGACACGCTGCGATTCAGCGTAGGCGAGTTGGGAAGCGGGAGCGATACGTTCGCCTGCGATGTGCCGGAGCTATCCGGGCCGGATAACCTGGTCACGCGGGCGGTCGCGCTCCTGCGCGCGGAGGTGGGGCGTCCATTGCCGCCAGTTAGCGCCCAGCTTCACAAGGAGATTCCGGCGCAGGGTGGTCTCGGCGGGGGCAGCTCCGACGCGGCGACAACGCTCGTGGCGCTGGACGCGCTGTTCGGCCTGGGAATCTCGCGGGGGCGGCTGGAGGCGCTGGCGGGCCAGCTTGGCTCCGACACACCGTACCTCGTCACCGGCGGGACAGCGCGTATCTATGGGCGAGGCGAACGCGTCGAGCCGCTGCCCGACATCGAGCCGCTGTGGATCGCGCTCGTCACGCCAGCGGCCCCTGTCGCGACAGCGGCGCTTTTCCGCGCGCTCACCCCGGCGGACTACGGTGACACAACGGCCACAGACGCGCTGGTGGCCGCCATCCGCGCCGCGCGCCCCATCCCGCTTGACGCGCTGGAGAACACGCTGGAGCCCGCTGTCTTCCGGCTCTATCCAGAAGTGGCGCGCGCGCGTGACCGGCTGCTGGCGCTCGGCGCGCCGCTGGTCCGCATGAGCGGCAGCGGGCCGTCACTCTTTGTTCCTTCACGCTCACTGACCGAGGCGGCGGAGATCGTCCGGCGGGCGACGGCGGCGGGCGAGCGCGCCTGGATCTGCCATACCGTGACACGCGCGGAGATCGCCGCCTCGCGTGTATCTTTCATCCAGCAGTCGTAGTCTGAGTGTAGCGAGTCGTGTAAGACGATTATCCTAGTCAGCGTGAGATACCGCCTGTTTATGCGCTCAATATGACAGGTGAGGATGTCTCAAAATCAGCGGCGGCGGAGGCAGGTAGACGAGTGCTCATTGAGGAAAGTGAAAACCAACTCGTCATACGCGCGAGCGCCCGCGATCAGGAAGCGTTCAGTGAACTGTACACGCTGTACTTCGATCGCATCTATCGGTATATCCGTTTGAAGGTTGGCAGCCCCTCCGAGGCGGAAGACATTACATCCGCCGTGTTTTTCAACGCCTGGCGCACTATTGACCATTTCGCGCCACAGCGTGAATCGTCCTTCGCAGCCTGGCTCTTCAGGCTGGCGCATAACGCGATCGTTGACCGCTACCGCCGCGCGCGCGACATCATCTCACTTGACTCCACTGACAAACGACCCATCCTCCACGCTATTCAGCCTGGGCCAGAAACCCAGATCGAGCGTCAGATCGCCATTGACGAGCTCCATATAGCGCTCCAGTCACTGACGGCGGAGCAGCGCGAAGTTGTGCTGCTCCGCTTCGTTGAGGGCCTTTCCGCCCGTGAGGTCGGTGATATTATGGGCAAGCACGAAGGAGCGGTACGTGGGATGCAGTTCCGCGCGATTGAGGCGCTACGGCGCGCGCTTGGGCGCGGTTCAGAGGCAGGTCAATGATATCTGATGATCGTGAGCGCCAATTCGATACGATCCTCGATGTCGCTGATAGTGACACCGAGGCGCTCCTCGCCGCCTCACGCCAGATACAGCGGAATGACCCGGAGATGGGGGCCAATCTGCGCCTGATCGCCATGCTGCGCGGCATAACCCCGGACAAAGCGGAGATTGACACCGCGCGGCTCCGGATTGGCCAGCGGCTGACGCGCGACATTCTCGCTGATCCTGACGAAGTGGATACCCAAAAGCACGGCCTCCGGCCACTGCGTCTCTCCGAGCCCCCGGAAATTGCCCTCTCCCGGGCGGAAACGGGCGGCGACTCCGCGAGCGCCGCAGTGGAGTCGGTTTCCCGCTCACCTATAGCCGGCGCCAGGCGGATGTCTACTCGCCGGCGTATCATCCTCGGAGCGGTCGCGGCGGCGGCGCTGCTCCTGGCGCTCGGCGCCGGGCTCACGACGGCAAGCGCGCAGAGCCTGCCAGAATCGCCCCTCTACGGCGTCAAGCGCGCCGAGGAATCCATTCTGCTCGCGCTCTCCATGAGCGATGACGCGCGCGCGCAGACACTGGGCATGATCGCGGAGCGGCGGCTGCTGGAGGCGCAAGCCGAGGACGGCGAGCGCCACGAGGCGGAAGTCGCGATCCTCCTGGGCCAGTACAACGATGATATGCGGCAGCTCATCATGCTCGCCGCGTCTGTCAACGCCCATCATGGCGATAGCAGCGCCATCACCGCGCAAATCGCCCAGGTCCTCCAGATGCAGCAAGACATCCAGCGCGCCGCCACCGCCCAGGGTGACCGCGCCTTCATGAAGGCGCTCAACGATAGCGCAGCGGCCATCGCCGCGACGCTCCGGGCAGAGAATGTGACACTGCCCAACGCGAACGACGCCGCCGGGCAGAATAATGGCAAGAATCACGACGTAGCCACCGCGACGCCGACCTTCGGGCCAACGCCAACCACGCCCGGTTCCAGCGGATCACATAGCCACGGCAATGGCCACGGCAATAGCCACACCAATGACGGTGGAAGTGGCGCCAACGTTGACCACTGACGCCGCGCTGGCGCTATCGCCCTGGTCGCCCGGCGACGCATGGTATACTTAACAAACGGCCTTGCCGCATCTCGCACGCCGGGATTGGAGCGTGTACATTCGCAACAGAGCGCGAGCGCCAGGCTGATCACGGAGAGTACCTCATGGCGTCTGAGCATGACATTCCCAGGTCGCTGGAACATGGCTATGAAACGCGGCGCTCAATTGACCAGCGGGTCACGGATGCCATCAAGCGCGGCCTGAAACGGCGGGCGCAGTCCGCCTTGCGCTGGGGATTCGCCCAGATTGGCGCAGCCACGAGCGACAGAAATCACCCCCCGGCCACGCTACGCGCGGGCGATCCGCGAATCAAGCGCATTCTTGTCGTCCGCGTGGATTTGCTGGGCGATGTCGTCCTCTCCACGCCCGCTGTCCGCGCGCTGCGCCGGGCTTATCCCCACGCAAAGATTGATATGCTCGTTCAGGGGTCTTATGCGGGCATCCTGGAAGGAGACCCCGACATCAACCACGTCCACGCCTGGAACCCGCACATCTGGCGCGATCCCCGCAACTGGATCGCGCTTTCCACCTGGACACAGACGCTCGGCGCGCTCAGGCGCCTGCGCATACCACGCTATGACCTGGCGATCAGCGTCTCTGGCGACATCGGCAGCATCGTCACCCGCCTGACGGGCGCGCGCCGCCGTGTTGGCTATGGCCGCGAGGCCTACCGCTGGTTCATGACCGACCCCGTTCCTGGCGGCCGGTATCTTGAGCGCGCCCACGAGACACGCTACGTGCTGCGCCTCGCCGCCGCAGCGGGCGCGACGCCACAGCCCGGCGATGAGCGCCCCCGTCTCGTTGTCTCGCCTGAGGCGACGGCCCGCATGCGCGCCATTCTCGATGCGGCGCGCGCCAGCAAGGGAGCCTCAGCCCGCCCCATCATCGCGCTTCACGCTGGCGCGCGCAATGGTCAGGCCAAGCGTTGGCCAGCGCGCCACTGGGCGACGCTGGCGCGGCGGCTGGCCAGCGACCTTGGCGCGCTCGTCGTCCTGACTGGCGCCCCCAACGAAGAGTCGCTGGCCCGCGACATCGAGTGTATGGCTGGCGCGCCGCTGCTCAATCTTTGCGGCAAGACCTCGCTGCCAGAGCTCAAGGCGCTTCTGGCGCAGACCGATCTGGTTATCTCCGGCGATAGCGGACCAATGCACATCGCCTGCGCGGTCGGCGCGCCGGTCATCGCGCTGCATGGCCCCACGGACCCGAAGATCAGCGGCCCTACCGCGCCCGATGCGCTCGTTCTGCGGCGTCCCATCTGGTGCTCACCGTGCTACGACGCCAGCGCCACAGCGGAGTGCCGCTTTGGCAATCCCGTCTGCATGAAAGATCTCGCGCCCGGCGCCGTCTTCGCCGCGGCGCGCAAGCGTCTGGGCATGGAGAGCGCGCCCAGCGCGGAGCCAGCTATTCATGGGGCCTCATAGCGCGCCAGAGCCAATCCAGCTATCCACCCACGCGCGCATCCTTGTCATCCGCGTGGGCGACATGGGTGACGCGCTGCTCGCCACGCCTCTGCTACGCGCCTTGCGAACCCGCTACCCCTCCGCGCGCATTGACCTGCTGGCCAGCGAAAACGCCGCGTCACTGCTCATCGAATGCCCGCTCGTGGACGCGCTCTACACACTCCCCAGAAGCGCCGCCGGAAAGAATACCTCTATGGAGCGGCTCGCGGGCCTGGCGGAGAGCGCGTGGCGTGTAGCGGGCTTGCGCGCCACGCGCTACGACGCGGTTATCTTCGCCAATCACCTGACGCTGCCATCCGGCAGGCGCTGGCGGCGCGCTCTGGCCGCCGCGCTTGGCGCGCCACTGACGGTGGGGCTGGACAACGGGCGTGGAGACTTTCTGCGCATTCGCGTCCCGGATGAAGGCTTTGGCGCGCGACATGAAGTAGACTACGCGCTGGCGCTAGCCGCCAGCCTCGACGCGACCCTTCCAATGAGTGAGCGCGCCCCACGTCTGACGGACCTGGGCTGGAACAGCGTCAGACGCGAGAAAGCGCCGCCCTGCGAGCCACCCCATGTCGCGCTGCATCCGGGGTCCGGCGCGTACAGCCTGGCCCGCCGCTGGCCCGCCGAACGCTACATCCAGCTCGCCCGCGCGCTGCGGCTGGAGTTCTCCGCTCATGTGACGCTGGTCGGTGGCCCGGAGGAATCTGGCCTCGCCGCAAGCATTATTGATGCGCTTGGCGCGCCCGCATGGGCCACCAGCGCCGCTGGAGCGACCAGTCCGCGCCAACTGGCGGAAACCCTCGTGGGCGCAAGCCTGTTCGTCGGCAATGACTCGCTGCCCATGCACCTTGCCACGGCGGCTGGCGTCCCGGTGATCGCCATCTTTGGCCCCAGCAACGCCCGCGCCTGGGGGCCGTACGCGCCGGGTGAACCGGAGCGCGTCACTGTCATCCGCCGCGCCGATCTGCCTTGCAGCCCGTGTATCTATCGTGGGCATGAGCTGGGGACGCCGCAAGGCTGCCCCCCGCGCTCATGCCTTACCGAGCTGGAGATTGGGCCCGTTCTACTGGCGACCCGGCGTCTGTTGCGGCGGACGCGGATGGAGCCACACGCTTGATGGGGCGGGTGAAGTTGCCTAGCTCCACTTCCGGCGCTTCACGCCGTAACGTCTCGATGAACGCGCGCATGCCCATCGGCGCGCCGCGCGGGGCGGGAACGCGCGGCAGCAACACTTCGGGGTCAATGTTGAGGTTGCGCAGCTGGACAAGCCGCACACCTGTCTCGCGCAGGAAAGCGACCAGCGCCTCGACCTCATCCTCAGCGTCAATCAGTCCCGGGAAGCAGAGCAGGTTGATACTGCTATAGACGCCAGCGTCACGCGCGCGCCTCAGTGATTCTTTCACGTGCTCGAAGGTGTAGCCAAGCGGGCGGTAGTAGGCGTCATAGGTCTCGCGCCGCGCCGAGATCGTGCTGACGCGGATGCAATCCAGCCCGGCGTCGTAGAGCCGCTGAAGGATGCGCGGATTGCTGCCGTTGGTATTGATGTTGAGGACGCCACGGGAAGTGCGGGCGCGGATTTCGCGGATCGCGCGCTCGATCAGCCGCCCCTGCAGAAGCGGCTCGCCCTCACAACCCTGGCCAAAGCTGTAGATCGCGTCATCGGCGCGCTCCAGGTGCGCCACGCCAACCGCGACCACTTCTTCGAGGGAGGGGATGAACGTCAGACGGTCCTGCGGCGAGAGCAGGTCATCCTCATCCTGCTTGGAGATGCAGCCCACACAGCGCGCGTTGCAGCCCGGCGAGACCGCGACCGCGCCCTCCCAGCGTTCAAAGAAGAGGTTGCTGGCCGTCGGACACTGGTAATCCAGCGCGCAGTGCGCATGGTGCGCCAGCACACGATTCTCTGGCTCGGCCTCCAGCCGCTCGCGCACCAGCCGCCGCAGCCGCCGCGCGTCGTAGTTGCGCGCGATCCAGCGTTCGGGGTCATCGGTGCGCAGCGCCGCCACATAGAGCCGGCCACGCCAGCCCGCGACGGCGGTATAGCCGAAGAATGGCAGTGGCGCCGTCTCCGGCGTCTTCTCATAGGCTGGCAGCTTTGTCCGCGTATAGCCGATGGGCAGCAGCGCCGCCAGCGCCCAGCCATGACGCGCGCCGACCACGCGCCGCTGGCCGTCGCTATCCAGCCCGACCGCCAGCCGCTGGGGCAGCATCGCGAGCGTAGCGCCCTCCGGCAGCGGAATGAGGTCATCGAACGCGAGCGGCGCGCCGGTGTAGTCCAGCGGGCGTAGCCCGCGCCGCGCGCCAACATCGCCATCAATCGCGCTATAGACCAGGTAGGGCGCGTCTTCAGCGCCATGAGCGGAGTGAACAGTCATCAGTATGGCAGCTCCACGTGAGGCAGCAGTGTAATCATAACCGGCTCGTTGGTGGAAGGACTGAGCTGCCGCGCGCCCGTTTCGCTTGGCGTCTCAGCCGTCGCTACGCTGATCCGCCGGTCTTCGTCCTCATCCAGCTCATAGAGGAAGCTGATAACAACGCTCGACCCCACATTTGACTGGGTCATCGTATGCACGAGCGGCTGCGCCTCATCCAGCCAAGCGTTCACCGCAGCCTCCAGCTTCGCCATATCATCACCATACGCAGCGCTGGTGAACACCTTATAGTGAAGCATACGCGCGCCTCCCACCCTGGTGGGGTTCCGTCATTAATAAAAACTCCAAGGCCGCCGCGGGTCGCCATATTGTAGCACACACCCTCATCCCGCCAGCCTCTACGCCATGACACGCGCGCCCGCAGACGTGTGACGGTCTCGGGGCGTCGCGGCGAGCGATTGAAGACTCTAGGCCCGCGAGCGCGCGACCAGACGCTCGCCAAAGGCGAACGCGACGCGCCAGAGGCCCAGGAAAACGGCGTTGGCGAGCAGGATGACGAGCGCGAACGTCCAGGGCATCTGGTGATCGGGCGCGATCACGACGCGCAGGACCAGCGCGACAGGGTACGACGCGATCCATGCCAGCTCGGTGCGGGTGAGCATGCGACGCACGGTATCAGTCAGGCGGCGGCGGTAAGCGCCTACCCAGGGCGAGACCAGAAACCAGCCCAGCGCGAACGGCAGCGCGGTTATCGCGATCTGCCCCAGAGCGCCCAGTCCCGACGACTCACCGTGCTGATTGCGACCCGCTCCAGCGAACACCAGGAAAGAGATCGCGTCACCCACCACCAGTCCCACCGTCCGGGCCACAGGCGCGGGCTGGCGCGCCGCCATCTTTGTCGTCGTCCCGACCGAATCCGCCATAATCGCTGACCACACCCTTACGCTATTCCGTACGACAAGCGCGCACGCGCTACTTAATGATGGACGCCACGATCACAATCACCGCGAGATGGCCAAGCATCAACAGCAGGAACGCCCAGAAAAGCAGCGATTCCCAATGCTGGTCGCCCATCTGGCCGATACGCGCGCGCCGCGCCGCTGGCGTGCGCTCGGTCGCCACCAGGGCCACAGCGACCCGCAGCCGCAGCGCGCCATGCACAGGTGATAGCGTCATCCGCTCGCGCACGGCTGTGTTGCAAGCGTCACACAGCGCCCACGACATCCTCGGCTCAGGCACATCGCCAGTCTCGTCGAGGAAGTGAATCGAGCGGCGTAGCCGCCGCTGACAGATCGAGCAGCGGGCAGGCGCGCCCGTCCTGACAACCGGCGCGCTCTCAGATGAGGAGTACGTCGCGCCGCTGCGCATACCTTGATCCACGACGAGCCCTCCTCCCTAAGACATAGCGCGTGGGCAGGTCAGGCCCGCGCGTCGCGGCTACACATAATGTAGTGTAGCATGTCTGTCCCCCTCGCCGCCCAGGGCTGGGCGCCCGAATTTTCCTGTCCACAAGCGGACAGCGAAGCGCCTCCGCGCCATGCGCGAGCGGCGTGGAGGCGCTTCACGAAATCAGGAGGCGGCCGTTGGCGTTGCGCTGGACCCTAGAGGATGTACAGCACCAGGAAGAGCAGCACCCACACGACATCTACGAAGTGCCAGTACATCTCGATGGAGGTCACCGCGAAGTGATGGTTCTTCGAGAAGTCGCCGCGCATCGCGCGGAAAAAGACGACCAGCATGAACAGGATGCCGAACGTCACGTGCGCGCCGTGGAAGCCGGTCAGGGTGTAGAACACTGAGCCGTAGAGACCATCCCACGGACCGAAGCCGTTATGCACATACTCGTACGCCTGGCCAGCCAGGAAGACAAGGCCCATCAGCGCCGTCACGCCCAGGCCAATCGTCAGCCCGTTCTTGTTGCCCTTCTTGATCGAGGAGACGGCGTAGTGCATGACAAAGCTGCTGGAAACCAGGATGATGGAGTTGATGCCAGGAATGAGAATATCCGGACGTGTCAGATGCTCAACCGTTGGTGGCCAAGCGCCCGCGCGCACACGCAGGTACAGGTACGAGGCGATCAGATTGGCGAAGAAGACCGCCTCTGACGCCAGGAAGAAGACCATGCCGTACCAGCCAACCGGTCGCCCCTCGGAGGCCTGCTCCGGCTGCTCGGCCCGGGTTTCAGGAGTGATAACCGCGCTCATGTCTCGTGTCCCTCAATTTCCGCCGATTTCTGTCGAAGCTATCAGACCTGCCCGCTTATATCGGCTCAAGTCCCCAGGCGATGCCGGAGATGAACGTCAGCACAAGGCCAATCGCCGTAATCGCCAGCGTCGTCTCCCAGAAGAACAGCCCGCAAAGCGCGATCCCAACTGAGATAGCGGTCAGTAATGGCCAGTAGCTTGGCCCGGGCAGATGGACGCCGTGCGCAGCCTCAACCACCTCAGGGGCGACGGCTGCCTCGCGCGCGGGAGCGACGGCTGGGGTGGGCGCGACGATGTCACGCACCACGCTGGTGAAGCCAATAGCGGACATCAGCCGGGTGGCCTCTTCCAAGTCGCCCGCGTCATTGCGCGCCAGCAGCGATTTAACGTTCTTGAAGACCCAGAACTGCTCCGCGTCCAGCCCCTTGGCCAGCGCATCCAGCTCGCCATCCTGGCGGGTAAAGGTCGCGACCGCTCCGCCTGGATGGGTGTAGATCACCTCATAATTCTCACGCATTCGCCTAGCTCCTGATGTCGCCCGCCACCGCGCCCTCACGGAAAGGGGCGCGTCCACAGCGTCTTCTATCGTATCATGACGAGCAAGCGCCTCAACACGGCGCTAATCCCGCCGCTCTGTCTCGCCCGCGCGCCGCTCCAACAGCTCGCGCGTCGCCTCTAGCTCCGCCCGCACGCCGCGCATCCGCAGCGCCAGCCAGCCCAGGTACGCCAGCAGCCCCAACCAGATCAGGGCGTAGGCGATCACCAGTAATGTCGTGCCCATCTGTATGATTCCTCCCGCATCGCGCGCTTCGCGACCCGCCAGTGTCAGGCAAGCTCCGTTTCGCTCGTCTCACCTTCCGCGAGCAGCTCCGCCTCCGCCCGCAGCCGCGCGACCAGCGCCTGCGCCCGCTCCACCTTGTAGGCCTCGATCAGCAGCAGCGCGTAGAGCAGCGTGAAGCTTACCAGCGCGATCATCAGCGCGACCAGCATCGCCGCCGGCAGCCGCGGCGAAGAGCCCAGCTCCAGCACTGGCTGTGGGTGTAGCGTGTTCCACCACTGCACCGACAGATAATTGATCGGTGTGACGACAAACCCCAGAATGCCGACCACCGCCGCCGCCCGCGCTCCCTGCGCCGTCCGCCCCGTATACGCGCGCAGCGCCAGGTAACCCGCGTAGATAAACCACATCAGCAGCGAAGTCGTCAGCCGAGCGTCCCACCACCACCACACCCCCTGGTAGCCGCGCCCCCAGAACGAGCCGCTCATCAGCACCAACGTCGTGAACACCAGCCCGATCTCCGCGTTGACCCGCGCGAATGAGTCCCAGCGCTCATCGCGCCGCCACAGGTACAGCGCGCCACCCAGCAGCGTAAAGAAGAACGCCACATACGAGTTCCACGCCAGTGGCACGTGCGCGTAGAAGATGCGCTGGATAGGGCCTTCGACCAGCTCGGTCGGCGCATAGAAGAACGTCGCCCAGATCGTCAGCGTCATCCCGAGCGCCGTCACAGCGAGCAGCGTCCACTCGCCATAGCGGGCCAGCCAGCGCCACACGGCGCCTACTCCTGGCGCGCCCCGCAAGGCGCGCGGGATCTCCGCCAGCCGCTGCTCCATTGGGCTTTGGATCACTGTCCGCATGGTCATATCCCCGTTTCCGCCTTGTCTATCGTCTGGACGATCGCCTTGCGTCTTGTCTGACCTTCCACCTTCGCGGCCTCGCAGCCGGTCATTCTTCGACTACGTACTGGAACGTCACCGCCGAGAGACTGAGGACGATGACATCGAACGCCGCCAGCAGCCCCAGCCAGGGCGCGTCGCCATAGACTGGCGTGAACAGCGCCTCTGTCGCCCGCACCGCGCCGATCACCACTGGCGTGATCAGCGGAAAGACCAGCAGCGGCGTCAGCAACTCACGCGCGCGGGTCGTCGCCGCCAGCGCCGCGTACTGCGTGCCAATCGCCGCCACTCCCAGCGTTCCCAGCAGCGTGACCGGAATGATCCCCGGCGTCAGCGCCGGCAGGTTGTAGAGCGCGGCAAAGACCGGCAGCGCCACCACCTCAACCACGCTGATCACGATCACGTTGCCGACTACCTTCGCCAGATAGATCACCGCCCGGTCCACTGGCAGCGCCAGCAAGCGGTCCATCGGGCCGCGATCCTGTTCCAGCGTGATATTGCGCGCTAGCCCCAGCACACTGGCGAAGATAAACGCGACCCATAGCGCCCCTGGCCCTACCACTCCCTGGTCCTGGACCCGCAGGTCAAAGGCGAAGTTGAAGACTACCAGCGTCAACAGCGCGAACAGCCCCATGCTCATCCACGCCTGCCGCGTGCGCAGCTCCGCCCGCAGGTCTTTGCCAACAATCGCCCACAGCTGCTCCCAGGCCAGCCGCGCTCCGTCCCGCGCGGGCGCACGCTTCATCTGGCTCATCGCGCGCCTCCCCGCTGGAACAGGGCGCGCGCCGCCGACAGGCTCAGCCCATCCACTGGGCCGCTAAAGACCACACGGCCGCCTACCAGAGTCAGCGCGTCGCTCGCCCAGCGCAGCCCGCGATCCAGCTGATGCGTCGTCAGCGCCGTCGTCCATCCCCGCGCCCGCCGCTCAGCGAGCGCCCGCTCCAGCAGCGCCAGCGCCTCCTCATCCAGTCCGGTGTCCGGCTCATCGAGCAGCAGCGTCTCTGGCTCATGCAGCAGCGCACGCGCCAGCGCCAGCCGCTGCGCCTGCCCGCGCGAGAATGTCCGCGCGCGCTCGTTCGCCTTCGCCCGCAGCCCCACCCACGCCAGCAGCTCCTCCACGCGCGCCGCGCCATCGCGCAGGCCATACATCCGCGCGACGAACAGCAGGTTCTCGCGCGCGGTCAGCTCCTCGTAAAGATGTGGCTGATGGCCCACATAGCCCACGCGCCAGCGCGCTTCCTGCGCCTCGCGCACGGTATCGAAGCCCGCGACCTCCACTGTCCCAGAGGTCGGGCGCGCCAGCGTCGCCAGCGTGCGCAGCAGCGTCGTCTTGCCCGCGCCGTTGGGGCCGAAGATCACCAGCGTCGCTCCCGCCTCGACCTGGAACGTGATCCCGCGCAGCGCCGGGCGCGCGTCGAATACCTTCACCAGCCGCTCCACCCGGATCGCGGCGGGCTTCACGCGCGTCTCCGGCGCCTCTGGCCCAGCAGCGCGGATAATCTGTGCGCTCATCAGGCCCCTCCCCGGCTACCGCGCGCGGGCTCAGCCTCGCCATCCGCCGACGTATCTGACGCATCCGCTACCGCTTCAGCGCCAGTCGCCGGGAGCGCGCTCATATCAGCCTGAACCGCGCGGGCCGCCTCCGGACCGGCCAGCAGCGCGCGCAGCCGCAGCCGCAGCGCGGCGTCCTCCTGCTTGAACCGTTCGTTGTTCAGGTCGCCATGCGCGTGGCGCCGTTCCAGATCGAGCAGCGCCTCCAGCAGCCGCTTCCGCTCCGTCTCATCGGCGCCGGTTGTGGTCAACGCGGCGCTCGGGATCGCGCCCGTCGCGGGAATCAGCCCTAGCGCCGCGCCGAGCGCGCCCCGCCAGAGATACAACCCAGCCAGCGCCACCAGGACAAGCGCCAGCGCCGCCGCCAGCCACAGGAGCGCCGTCGCGTTCAGGTCCTGTCGCTCGCCCGCCTGTGGCAGGTCGTAGAGGTTCACCGCGAGCTGGTTGTCATGTGCGACGCCCGTGGCCGTGAAGACCTGATAGCGCGCGCCGAACGCTGTCACGATACCCTGCGCCGTGAGTCCTGATGTGTCACGCACGAGCATGTTGGGCGGAACGAGCGCCACTACCTGGTCCGCTGGATACTCCGCCTTGAACGGGATCGAGAGCGTCGTGCCAGTATAGGGAATCTGGAAGGCGAACGCGAATTCCGTCTGGCCTGGCGGCACGGTCGCCGTCGCGGCGAAACCTGTGCCGATCTGCATGATCTGCGTATTGAAGAACCCCACGCCAGTCGAGAGGTTCACCGCGCTGGATGGTAGCGCAAAGCGCAACAGCGAAGGCATGGCCGTGGTCGCGCCCGCGCCTGATGGCGTCTGGCCCACAAACGCCGTCTTGCCTGAGTTCTCAATCGTGAAGAACTCAGCGATACCCACCAGCCCGTGTGTCGCGTCGGTCGAGCGCACGAGAATCGTCGCCATGCTCACGCGCAGATTCGCGCTATCCTGCGTCGCGTCATACACCGCGAACGAGGCGTTCACCGTCTGGCCGGCCTTTACCGTCAGCGGCGCGCTGCTGTACAGCCCGCCCTGATACGTCGCGTAAACGGCCCACGCCCCGCCGAGAGAGGCGGGGCCGGCGTCCACATCACTGAACGTGAACCCGCCGTTCGCGCTGGTCGTGGTGGTAGCCAGATCTTTCGCGGAGCCGTTCAGGCTCAGCTGCAACGTCACCTTCTGGCCTGAAACTGGCGCGCCGCCATGAGTTCCGTTCGTCAGGACGCCTGTGACCGTCCCTCCGCCAGCCGCCGCGCGCGCCTGAGGCGTGGCCAGCGCCACAAGCGCCCAGCCGAGCGACAGGGCGAGCGCCGCAAGCAGGGTAAGCCGTCGCGCGGCGACTATCCATCCGCGCATCACTGGCCCCCCTTCCGGTCCCGCGCTCGCCGGTCGCGTGGGGAGACGCGGCGGGTGGCTACAGCCCGCGCGGCTCCCGCTGGCCTGAGCGTGGCGGGCGCCCCAGCCTGAGGCGCGGCGTCCGGCGCGTCCGCTTGCCGCGAAGGCTCTGGAGCGCGCTTGTCCGCCCGCAGCGCATCGAGCTGCCGCTCGATCAGCGCATCCAGCTCCTGCTCGCGCTGGTAGCGGGAGCGCAGGGCCGCCAGCGCGCGTCGCTCATAGCGGCCACGAAGCGCGTCATAGTCGCCGGAATCCAGGTTGCCGAGTGTGTAGTCCAGCTCCACCTCGCGCAACGCCTGTCGCGCCTGGCGCTCGCGCTCGGCCACTTCGTCCAGGCTATTGGGCGATATAGTCTCTGCCTGACCGCGTGTCAACCCCAGCAGCGGATAGGCGACGATGAGCATGGCTGTCAGCCCCAGCAGGGCGGCGATGATGAGTGGCATCAGCTCCGCTCCTCTCGCGCTGGGCGCGCCGTGGTGGCGCCGAATGGGATACCCTCATCGCGTTCCAGTTCGCGCAGCAGCGTCTCGCGCAACCGCAGCCGCTCTTCATCAGTGAGATCCAGCGCCTCATCAGCATCGAGGCTGGCCGCGCCCGCCGCGGAGAGCACGCCCGCCGCGCTCCACTCCCTGCCCACCACGAGCACCAGATAGCCACCCACCAGCAGCATCAGGAGCGGCGGCAGCCAGATCAGCGTCGTGAAGCCTGACTTTGGCGGCGCCTCCAGGATCGTATCGCCGTAGCGCGCCTCAAAATACTGGATGACCTGCTGCTCCGACTCGCCCTGCGCCAGCTTCTGGCGAATCACGCCGCGCATCTCGCTCGCCAGCCCCGAAGGAGAATCGGCCACCGACTCACCGTTGCAGACCGGGCACTGGATCTGGCTCGCCACATCATGGACACGCTCATCCAGTGTCGGGGGCTGCGCAGCGCGGAAGAGCAGCACGCCCCAGACCGTAGCCAGCGCCAGCAAGACAGTGATACCCACCAGCACGGATGGCTTGCGCAATGTCGCGCCCCAGTTGATCGGGTGGCGCGCGGCGCCAGCGGAAGCGGCCGTCATGACACCACCTCCACGCGCGTCCGCGCCGCCGCTGAGGAGGGCGTGGGAGCAAGCCGCGCCACGCGCCGCCGCTCCGGCCACCAGCAGAGGATGCCGCCTACCAGCATCAGCAGCCCGCCCGACCAGACCAGCGTCACCAGCGGATTGATGAACACGCGGATCGTCGCGGTTCTCGAGCCATCATAGCCGGACAGGAAGACGTAGACATCTTTGAGCTGGAGCGTCGTGATCGAGACAATGCTCGCGGGCTGGCTCGCGAAGCCGGGGTAGGTACGCTCGCCCGGCGCGACGGTCTCCACCGTCTTGCCGTCCTGACTGAGCGTGAAGTAGGTCCTGACAGTCTCGATGCCGTCCTTCGTCGTATCGGTGATGCCGCGATAGGTCAGCGTGTAGCCCGAGACGGTCAGGCTCTGCCCTACCTTAAGATCGGCCTCACCCTGGGTCTGGAAGAACTGCGAGCCGATTATGCCAACCGCCAGCACGACCAGCCCCAGGTGGACCACATAGCCGCCATAGCGCTGCCGGTGGCGGCTGAAGAGCATCGTCAGCGCCTCTGGATAGTTCTCGCCGTGGCTGTGCCGCACGCGCATCGCGCGCCAGGTATCATAGAAGATCGTCACAGCGGTGAAAACACAGACAGCGAGCGCCAGATCAGCCCAGAAACTCGCCACGCCGAAGAACGGCAGCGCCACCGCCGCGATCGCCGCCAGGAAGGCCGGCCAGCGGAAATGCCGCGCCAGGCTCGACGTGGAAGCGCGCCGCCACGCCAGCAGCGGCCCGACGCCCATCATCAGGATGAGCGCGATGAACAGCGGGCCGTTCACCTGCTTGTAGAAGTCCGTACCGACTGTCATCGTCTGGCCGCGCAAGTCCGCCGAAATAATCGGGAAGATCGTTCCCCAGAATGTGGCGAAGGCGATGCCCGCCAGCAGCAAGTTGTTGATAAGGAAGCTGCCCTCGCGCGAGACAACCGAATCGAATTCCGCCTCTGGCCGGAGCTTTGGCAGCCGGAAGAAGAACAGGCCCAGCGAGACAGCCAGGACTAGCGCCAGGAAGCCGAGGAAATATGGGCCAACGCTGGAGTAGGCGAACGAGTGCACTGAGCTGATGATGCCGCTGCGCACCTCAAAAGTGCCGAAGATCGAGAGCGCGAATGTCGCGATGATCAGCGCCAGGTTCCAGACCTTCAGCGTGCCACGTCGCTCCTGCACCATCGTCGAGTGCAGGAAAGCCGTCGCCGTCAGCCAGGGCAGCAGCGCGGCGTTCTCCACCGGGTCCCAGCCCCAGTAGCCGCCCCAGCCCAGCACATGGTACGCCCACCACATGCCCAGCATCAGCCCTGTCGTCTGGATGCACCACGCCGCCAGCGTCCAGCGGCGGATGGAGCGCAGCCAGCTAGAATCCAACCGGCCCGTAATCATCGCCGCCATCGCGAAGGCGAACGGGAGCGACCAGCTCATATAGCCCATCAGCAGCGCCGGGGGATGCACGAGCATGCCGGGGTCTTGCAGGATCGGGTTCAAGCCCGCGCCATCCAGTGGCGGGATAGCCATGCGCGTGAAAGGCGGCGTAACGAAGGTCAGCACCAGCAGGAAGAAGCCTTCGATGGTCATCAGCGTCGCCATCACCCAGGGCATCAGCTCGGCGGGCGCGCGGCGGTGGAGCAGCGCGGCGATGGCGGTGAAGACCGAGAGCATAGTCGCCCAGTAAAGC
>JAKAIY010000214.1 GCA_021814145.1 Chloroflexota bacterium | reverse complement strand
CCAGCACCTTCGTGATCGCCGCCGTCAGCGTCGTCTTGCCGTGGTCAATGTGCCCGATGGTCCCTACATTGACGTGCGGCTTCTCCCGCACAAACTTCTGCTTCGCCATGAGCTTGCAGCGCTCCTCGTAACGGACAACCTGTCCACTACACTTATCGGGCCACCCTGCGAGGGGGCCGCGCCGTCCCGTCCAGATTCCTGTGACCGGCGTGTACCATGAAGACGCGTATCAGCGGCGGTTCGGGGCGTCCTCCGCGTGTGAAGCGGATAACGCGCCTGAACACAGCAAACGTCCCACCGAGCGCTCGCCGCTCCGCGCGCCTGGCGCGCAGGGAGCGAAGGTGGCGAGAAGACGGCGGGACCGCTGGAGCCCGAGACGGGAATTGAACCCGTGACCCCAACCTTACCAAGATTGTGCTCTACCCCTGAGCTACTCGGGCGGGCGTGCCTCGCGGCCCGCGCGCGTCATCCCCAGCGCGCCGTGAAGACGCGCAAGGCTGACGTCGCGCGGCGTGATCGCGCGGCGGTGGGCAGTGGAGGATTCGAACCTCCGAAGGATTTCTCCAACTGATTTACAGTCAGTCCCGTTTGGCCGCTTCGGTAACTGCCCGCGCTGTTTCGTCATCGTCGCTAGCTCTACAGGAGCGCCAGTGTCGAGACGCACACAGGATTATGCCTTACAAACCGGGTAGATGTCAAGCGTCGCGGCAGGTCTGCGCGCGCGCGCCGTCAAGCTGGCGGAAATTCCCCCGCTCAATGCCGGGGCAGGCCGCCACGGCGCCCGCTACGCGGCCTGTGAGCCCGCTTTCAGCCATTCTTAAGGAGTTCGCCCTATGGCCGCGCGGGGCGCGTGTCGCATACAATATGGGCGATGTGGAAGGCTGCCCGATGACCTGATTGGCGTATGCCGGGCAGGCTCGTTCCTCATCTTCTTTTCCGCGCACAGGAATGATTAGGCATGGTTACACTCGCGTTCGCCGCCACGCTGGCGCATGCTGGCGCTGAAGCGGTGGGTAATCTGTGGCTGGCGTGGACGCTGGACCCCGCGCTTCTCGTCAGCCTGGCGCTGATCATTGGCGCGTACTTCTACGCGCTGGGGCCGCTGCGGCGGCGTTGGGGCGTGACAGAGCCGGTGGACCGGGCGAGGGTCGCGTGGTTCATCGCGGGCTGGCTGACGCTCGTGATCGCGCTGATCTCGCCGCTGGATCACCTGGGTGACGAGTATCTTTTCAGCGCGCACATGATCCAGCATATGCTGATCGCCATCGTCGCGCCGCCACTGCTACTGCTCGGCATCCCGGCGTGGATGATCGCGCCGCTCTTCAGGCGCGACACGGTGCGACGGGTAGCGCGCTGGGTGGCGTATCCGGTTGTGGCGTTCGGGGTGTTCCAGGCGGACATCTGGCTGTGGCACGCGCCCGCGCTCTACGACCTGACGCTGGAGAATGACACCGTCCACATCTTCGAGCACCTGACGTTCTTCCTGTTCGGGCTGCTCTACTGGCTGCCGGTCATGAGTCCAACGCCAGCCATTCCACGCATGTCGAAGGGGTTCGCCATTCTCTATCTGTTCGTCGGGTGCCAGCCAATGGTGGCGCTGGGCGCGCTGATCACATTCGCCGCCCAGCCCCTCTATCAGCCCTATGTGGAGGCGCCGCGCGTCTGGGGGCTCTCCCCGCTGGCGGACCAGCAGCTTGGCGGGCTGATCATGTGGCTGCCAAGCAATATTCCCTACCTGATCGCGCTGAGCGCCCTCTTCTTCCAGTGGGTGGCGGAGCGCGACTGGGCCGAGCGCGCAGCGGCGGGCGAGTTCGCTGAGACGGCTGAGATCGCGCCGCTGGAAAAGTGATGGCGAGGGCCAGAAAGGCCAGACACCCGCGACAGCGCGCGTGTTCAGGCGTAAAATAGTACAAATGGGAACCGCCGGGAGCCACGCGCTCTGCTCCCTCCTCCCGCAGGGCGAGGGGCCGTGGCGGAAGCGCGCGTGATAACGCGCATCCCTGTTCTGGAAGCGGATAGCCCGAGACACATAAGCCTATT
Organism: Chloroflexota bacterium; assembly: GCA_021814145.1. Lineage (GTDB taxonomy): Bacteria > Chloroflexota > Ktedonobacteria > Ktedonobacterales > JADMIN01 > JAKAIY01. Next base: position 2,005 of record JAKAIY010000214.1, on the reverse strand, counting down.
CCGTTCGTGATGGATGTTGAGAGGAACGAAGAGAGCGATGGCGAAGTCGAAACGCCAGCAGCAGCCCAGGCGCGCCGGGCAGAGACAGCCTGAAGGGGTGTCGCGCGCGGCGGCGCCAGCGGACAAAACCACCAGCGCGACGGCGAGTGACAAGGGATCCGTCACGAGCGCCACGGCGGGAAAGAAAGCGGCTCCGGCCAACCCGGATGTCAGCCCGACGCGCCTGAGCGCTATCCGCGAGCGCGCCCAGGTGGGCCAGCGGCGCCCACAGCAGCGCTCGCGCTACAGCCAGCAGCCGTGGTGGCGGCGCAATCTCGGCCTTCTGATCACTATGTCGGTGATCGTTGTGCTGATCGGCGCGTTCGTAAGCGCCGCCCTTTACCAGAACAGGCAGGCCGCGATTGGCATCGGCTCCCCGGTTCCCGCTTCGGTGATGAAGGATCTGACGACAGTGCCAGCCAGTGTGTTTGAGAAGGTTGGCGCTGGCAGCGTTGCGACTAGCTTTACACAGAACCTTCAGGCGACATCAGCCAATACACCGCTGCTGACATCGAACGGCAAGCCGGAGATCATCTACGTCGGCGCTGAGTACTGCCCCTACTGCGCCGCCGAGCGCTGGGGAACGGTGGTGGCGCTGAGCCGCTTCGGCTCATTCAGCGGCCTCACGCTGATGCGCTCATCGAGCAGCGATGTCTATCAGAATACGCCAACGCTCTCGTTCCGCAATGCGACCTATACGAGCAAGTACATCGTCTTCAACGCGACCGAGACGGAAGACCGCAATCAGGCGCCACTGGCGACGCCGCCAGCGGATGCGCTGAATGTCTTCAACACGTATAACAGCGGGGGCAGCATCCCGTTCATGAGCTACGGCAACCAGTACGTGACCATCGGCGGGCCGTTCTTCCCGACGATGCTGGCGAATCTGAACTGGCAGCAGGTGGCGAGCCAGCTCAATAACCCGAACAGCGATGTGGCGAAGGCCGTCATCGGCTCAGCGAATTACGAGACGGCCATGATCTGCAAGCTGACCAACAACGAGCCGTCCAGCGTCTGCGACACGCCCGTCATCCAGCAGATCGAGGCGAAGCTGCCAGTAGCGAAGTGAGGAAGGATGATACCTATGCAGTCGGCGTCGTCGCTTGATGAGACGCGGGGGCCTTCGCGGCTGCTGGCCATCGCGCGGACGTGGCCAGGGTTGACGGCGACCGCGCTGATGTCGCTGGTGGGCCTGGGCATTTCAATCTACCTGACCATCGTGCATTACGACACGAAGGTGACGCTGTACTGCACGAGTGGCGGCATCGTGGACTGCCAGCAGGTCACAAGCAGCGCATGGTCAGTTGTGCCAGGTACGGCGATCCCAATCACCATACCTGGCATGCTCTGGTTCATCGTGAGTGGCGGGCTGGCGGTGTGGGCGCTGGCGGCGCTGGCGCGCGGCGGGCTGGAGCCGGCGCGCGCGCGGCTGGCGCAACTGGTCTGGGCGGCGGGTGGGCTGGCCTTCGTGCTGTACCTGGTCTTCGTCGAGATCGCGCTAGTGCAGAAGATCTGCGAGTGGTGCACCGTTATCCATCTGCTGACGCTGGCGACCTTCCTGATCGCGCTGACCCGCTGGCAGCGCCGCAACGAAGCTGATGACGACCTGTTGGCGTCACAGCTCGCCCCAACCCCACCCATTCGCCGGGCGCCACAGCAGGCGCTCTCCCGCCGCGCGCGTCGCACGCTGGCGCAGCGGGGGCGGACCAGCACGCGGTAGCGCGGCGGGAGACCCCCAACCTTTCTCCCTGGAGAAGCGGGGAAGCGTTGGCAGGAGCGTCGCCCCTTACCCTTCCAGCGCGATGAGCGCCTTCCCATTTGAAAGGCCTACGCCGGAAGCCGGATGGACTCCGCGCCGCTAGAGCAACTTACGAAAAGCAGAGACAGGCACGAGTGATGCGGGATAGAGCGGCATGCGCGCCTATTCGACCGATCTGAAAGAACGCTTGGTGCGAGCGGTGGCCGA
>JAKAIY010000080.1 GCA_021814145.1 Chloroflexota bacterium | reverse complement strand
GTTCCCATCACTCTCTCGATTCCACACCGCCTGGCGCGCCCGCGCGCGCCGGGTGGCTTCCGTCTCCCATTATACTGAGCCCACCGCGCTGGGGGCGCGCCCGCCCCAGTATAACGCACTCCACGATGGAGGTTCTACAAGAAGGGACGCCTTTCTCATGCGTGAACGCGTGGAAAAGACCGCTCATTCCGTGAGGTAGCGTCCGATAAGGAGGTCATAACGGGCGCGCTGCTCTGGAGTAAGCATGGCGCGGTCGGTGATAAGGGCAGCCGCCAGCGCCGAATCGCAGCCACATGTCGAACCCGCGCGATCCACTGGAGCCATGCGCGCGACCTCGCGAATGATGCGCTGCGCGTTGGCGATGTTGTGCGCCAGATTGGCGACGACCATCTCAACCGTTACGGGTGTTTCGGTTTCGTGCCAGACATCGTAATCGGTGACGCAGGCGATAGTCGCGTAGCAGAGCTCGGCCTCACGGGCCAGTTTGGCTTCGGGCAGCGCGGTCATGCCGATGATGTCCGCTCCCCACTGGCGGTAGACGCGTGACTCCGCTTTGGTTGAGAATTGCGGCCCTTCGATGCACAAATACATGCCGCCGCGGTGGACACGCACGCCTGGCAGTGTGGCGGCCGCCTCCACCAGCAGCGCGCTCATCTCGGAGCAGAAGGGCTCTGCGAAGCCGATATGCGCGACGACGCCGTTCTCGAAGAACGACGAGGGACGAGTCCTTGTGCGGTCGAAGAGTTGGTCCGGGATGACGATATCGAGAGGCGCGAGGTCTTCCCGAAGACTGCCGACCGCGCTGACAGAAATGACCCGCTCGACTCCCAGGCTCTTCAACGCGTACAGGTTGGCGCGCGAGGGGACCTCTGATGGGCTAAGGCGGTGTCCGCGACCGTGGCGGGGCAGAAACGCGACACGCGTGTCATCGAGCGCGCCAAGCGTGATGTGATCGCTTGGTGATCCGAAAGGCGTCGTGATGGAGATCTCTTCGCGGTCCCGCAATCCCTCCATCGCGTAGAGTCCGCTTCCGCCGATGATCCCTAACCGCGCACGTTGCTCCACGATTAATCGCTCCTCCTGCGCGCCTATCTCGCGCATACGCTGGGCATTTGCCGCTGATACCGACTCGCCCGCGCTTAATGCCCGGTCATCCGTCCTCTCGCGTCTGGAACGTCACCGGCGGGGCGCACCACAAACCGCACCTGTACGATCAGGTCACCGCCGTTCGTGCGGATCGCGGTATGGCAGACATATGGGCCAACCGCGAGGCCGGTGGCGTCAATGCGCACAACGAGGTGGGTGACATGCTCGTCAATCTCGCTTGGGCTAACCGTTATCGCCGCGAGGTTCGTCTCCACATAGCCTTTGAGCAAGCCGCCGCCGCGATTGCCAATCTCCAGATCTATCGTGGTCACCTGATTGACCAGGAGATAACCCGCGTCCAGCCTGAGCGGCCAGACAGTCAAGCGCGGGCGTGTTGGACTTCCCATCCGGTGGGTGGCGCCTGGCTGCGCGGGCGGTGTGGCGGGATCAAAGCGCGGACCATGTGTTGAAGAGATGGCTCCAGAAGGGCGCTGATTTGAGGGCGCGCTCACGCCGCCGCTTTGAGGAGATGCGAGCGGGGATGGCTGGAAGTTCCCTGATGAGTAGGGAGCAGCGGTCGGGCGAACGCGGGAATTGCCGGGGCTGGCTGATGGCGCGTTTGGCGCTGTGCGCTCAGGCTCGGTGGATGACGCCAGACCAGACTGTCTCCTGGCCCATTCAAGCGCGTCACGCATCGTCTGCGCGGTGGGAAACCGATCTTTGGCATGCAGATTCAGCGCCTGGAAGATGACGCGCTCCACAGGCTCAGGCACCCGGCGATTGATGTTGCGAATCGGCGTAAGCTGATGGCCCGCGACACGCATTGGCGCGGGCTCCGGGACGCGCCCAGTCAACAGATGATACAGCGAGGCGCCCAGCGCGTACACATCGGAGCGTGTCTCAGATCGGGAGCTATATTGTTCCAGTGGCGCATAGCCATCGGTTCCCAGCTGCATGGTGTCGGCGAGACGGGCGGGATGGAGCCTGCGCGCGATGCCAAAATCTATCAACTTAACGCTGCTATCAGACAGGAGCATAACATTGGCTGGCTTGAGATCCCGGTAAATGATCGCTGGTTGTTGCGCGTGCAAATAACTGAGCACGTCCGCCAGCGCTATGCCCCAGCGTGTGACATCCTCCCAATCCAGTGGCTCCCGGCGGTATTGCACCATCTCATCTTCGAGGTTATGCCCTTGCACATATTCCATGACCAGAAAATAGCGGTTGTTTTCCATAAAAAAGTCGAACACCCGCGCGAGCGCTGGATGGTTGAGCGTGAAAAGGAGCTGCGCCTCACGCATAAAGTCATTGATCGCTTGCTGGCGCTTCTCCGGCTCCAGCTGTGATTCGCTCATTTCCTTGATCGCGCGCTCGGCGTTGTCGGTATAGGTGTCCCGGGCGAGGTACACGGCGCTCTGCCCACCCTGAGCCAGCTTGCGAATAATGGCGTAGCGACTCTTGAGGAGATGCTGCGATGGGAGAAGCCCAGTGTCCAGGCGGGGTCGCACGGATCCAAGGGGCGCGCCACATATGGGACAGAAGCGCGACCCCGCTGGCGCTGTGTTCGAGCAGACGGCGCATCGCACTCTTGCTACCATTGGTCACTCTCCGATGTCGCCTTGCGTGAACGATGTATACGCGAACGCGCGCCCGCTATGCCCCGGATAATCTGCGGCCATTGTAGCATAGCGCGCCTGTTCAGAACACCGTGAATAAGGCTGGATAGACAACCGCGCACTGGCCATTATTGGGACAGGATTCACCGCTCATGACTCACCGAGCGCTACTATAGGCAAGGAGCGAGCGTTTCCGTAGCGTGTGCGCAACTGGCCGCACGCGGCGGCGATATCGTCTCCGCGCTCCGCTCGCACGCTGCTGGAAACCCCTCCAGCGCGGAGGGTTTCACGGAAGGCGCGAATCGTCGCCCCCGAAGGCGGCTTATAGCCAGCGGCGGTCACGTTCACGGGAATCAGGTTGACATGTCCAAACTGGGCCAGCGGCGCAAGCAGGCGCGCAAGCTCACGCGCATGTCCGACAGAGTCGTTTTCACCCGCGAGCAGCACATATTCAAAGGTGACTTGCCGGCCCGTGCGCGCTATATACGTCTGAACGGCTTTAAGCACCTCTTCAATGGGATATTTGCGAGTGACCGGCATCGTGCGCGCGCGCATGGCGTTGTTAGGCGCGTGCAGCGAGATGGCCAGATTGACCTGGAATGGCTCTTCCGCCAGACGGAGTATGGCGGGGACCAGACCCACAGTAGATACGGTCATATGCCGGGCGCCGATGTTAAGTCCTTCAGGCATGTTCAGGATAGCGATGGCCTTGAGCGTGTTCGCGTAGTTATGGAGCGGCTCACCCATGCCCATGAAGACAAGATTTGTTACGCGATCTATCAGGCTTCCATCTGGCGCGGTCCATGGATGGGCGCGCAGCTCGCGTGCGATGTAGAGCGTTTGCGCGACGATCTCCCCTGCGGTAAGATGCCGCTCGAATCCCATCTGCCCAGTGGCGCAAAACGTGCAGCCAAACGCGCATCCCGCCTGAGTCGAGACACAGACCGTCGCGCGGGCGCGGCCTTCCGCGCTGGCGGGATAGAGCATAAGCACCGTTTCGATACGCTTGCCGTCGCGCAGCTCCAGCAGGAGCTTTCTGGTTCGGCCGTCCTTTGACACCGCTGAGGCGCGTGTGACTGGCCCTGTGATGGTCGCCTCGCGCGCCAGCCGCTCGCGTAGGGAAGTGGGGAGCGCGGGCATGCGCTGGAAATCATCCACCAGCGCGTGGTAGACGCCATCACAGACCTGCCGCGCGCGATAGGCAGGCTCTCCACGCGCGGCAAGCCAGTCCCGCAGCTCATCGTATGTGAGGCCGAGAAAGTCAGCTGGTTCGATTGAAGTCAGGGGTGTTGTCACGTCATCGCTCTTCCGCGGAAGGACTCGTCTCGCGCTTTACTGGCCGAGTATCGCCGCGCTGAGGCCAGGATGCCCGCGCAGCGCATCGGCGCTGGTGAGCGCGCGCTTTCCCTCCAATTGTATCACCCGGAGCGCAAGCGCCCCTTCGCCGCAGACGCAGGCAAGCGGGCCATCGGGCGTTCCCGGTGGCGTGAGATAGCACGCGCCAGGGGCGCCACCGCCTGTGCGTGGTATGGGGGCGGCTTCCAGGACCTTCAGGAGCTTTCCATTCCATGTCGTGAAAGCTCCCGGCCAGGGTGTCATCGCCCGAACAACTCTGGAGAGCTCATCCGCTGAACGGGTCCAGTCAAGACGGCCATCTTCCTTGCGTAGGGGCCGCGTCAGGGTGGCCCGGCTCTCGTCCTGCGGCGTCAGTCTCGCGCTCCCTTCGAGCCACGCTGGCAACGTGGCGACAAGCAGACTCGCGCCCAGCTCCGCCAGGCGACTGGTCAGCGCGCCAGCCGTTTCCTCTGGCCCGATCGGGGTCGCCCGCGCCGCGATGATGGCGCCAGTATCCAGTCCCTCGTCCATCGCCATGATGGTGACACCTGTTTCTGTGTCACCCGCGCGAATCGCGGCGGCGACAGGCGACGCGCCCCGCCAGCGAGGCAGTAGTGAGGCGTGGACGTTGAGGCAGCCGCGCGTGGGCAGGCGAAGTATCTCTGGTGGGAGGATCTGCCCGAAAGCCGCGACGACGATCAGATTCGGCGTCAACGCTTCAAGCTGGCGTTGCGCTTCTGGCCGCCGCAGCGAGCCGGGTTGGTACACTGGAAGCGCGGCGGAGAGCGCGAATTGTTTGACAGGGCTATGCGCCACTTGCCGCCCCCGCCCGGCTGGGCGGTCAGGCCGGGTTATGACGCCCACGATGTCAACGCCTCCAGGCCAGATCACGCCGGGCGCGGTGGCTGCGACGAGCGCCCGTAGCGATGGAACGGCGAAATCAGGAGTGCCCATAAAGACGACGCGAGCGGGCTTGGCGGGGTCGAGAGAGGTAAGCGGGGTGGAGGGGGACTGCCGCATCGTTTCGCTTCTCCTTCTATCGTGAGCGACATGGAATGTCGGGTGAGATCATGTGTCGCGTCCGCTTGTCGCTTGTGCCAGTATATCCGCAGCGGATGATGGAAAATGCGTCACCGCCATAAGGCGGGTAGGAGTGTTCAGTATGGCGTCAGCAGAAGAAGTATGGTCACGGGAGCGCCTGCTCGCGGCGGCGCGCGCCGCCGCCAGAGAGGCCTACGCGCCGTATTCGCGCTTTCGTGTTGGCGCGGTGGTGGCGCTCGAGACGCCTGATGGCTTACGAATAGTGTCGGGGACCAATGTCGAAAACGCTTCATACGGGCTTTCGCTGTGCGCTGAGCGTGCGGCGCTGGCCGCCGCGTGCGCGCTCATGGACACGGGCCGCCCGGATGAGGAGGGAGCGCGCGTGGTGGCGCCTCCTCGCGTCACGCATGTGGCTGTCGCGTGCCTGGACGCGCCTGATGACGCTCCCCCAGAGGAACGCATGCCCTGTGGAGCTTGCCGACAGTGGTTGGCTGAGCTGGCTCCAGACGCTCTGTATTATGTTGATGGCGTGGAAGGCGTTCTGCGGCTGCCAGATTTGTTGCCAACTCCCTTCAGGCTTCGCGGAAACGCATGAGCCCCCGCGAAAGCGCACGAGCTCCCCGGCCGTGACACGCAATAGCCCATCATGGCTGTATCATGGCGCGAGATGTCGCCGCGCTTGAAAGCGCGCGAAAGCGCGCTGGCCCGGGCGCGTCGCAAGCAGGCGCGACCCATGATAAATGCGCGGGGGTCGCGCCCCAGCAGCCTTTCTGGCATACTCTTGTTTGCGGACCGGCAAGCGGAACAGGGAGCCAAGAGGCGCGGAGGGACAAAGCATGCTGGGGTACGGGCGTGATACGCGACCGAGAACGCGTGATTCAGCGCATCAGCTGACTGAGGGCGAAGAGCGGGCCGACGCCGCTGATCTGGATGAGGCGACAAGATCCAGAAGAAAAGCGACAGCACGCCCCGTGAACCGTGTGGACAGTCAGGTTGTTGAGCGCGCCACCTGGATGATGAAAGCGCTCACAGTGCTGGATGAGCCGCTGGATGTGATCGCGGAGGAGCCAGCCGAGCGCGCCCTGGCCGAGAGCGATAAGCCCGCCGGGCCGATAACGGTTGTGACGGGTGACGCGACTAGTCTCCTTCATGCGCTGCCACCCACACCTCCCAGACGCAGGCGACGCCACTGGGTCGCCGGGCTGGTAACGCTGACGCTGGTAAGTACGCTCGTGGCGACCGCGCTGACTGTAGTGACGCCACTCGCGCAAGGAGAAACCGAAGGTGTAGCGGTAGGCGGCTCAGGCGCGCTCGGGCTTCCGATCGCGTTTGAACAGGCGAATCAGGCGCCTACCGGGCATTGGGTCGCGGTGATTGGCGCGCAGCCCACGCAGGAAGACATCGGTGGCGGCGCGGGGCCAGGCGTCAACGCGCCGGGCAGCGCGGGCCTGCCGGTAACATCCAAGCATGTCACCATCAACAAGACAGCGCCAGCCAGTCCATCCGCTGGCCAGGTGTCTCCCCCGCCCTTCACACCCTGGCCTCCCTCCTATGCGTTCACACCTGTGCCGGGATATCACGCATTCACGGTGAATGGGTCGGGTGGCTTTTACTGGTGGGCGTTTGGGCAATGCACCTGGTGGGCGCAGAACAAGCGGCGCGATGAGAATCTCATGCATATGGGGAACGCGCAGTTCTGGGCGGCGGGCGCGCGGGCGCGCGGTTACCAGATATCATCCACGCCACGGGCAGGCGCGACGGTGGTCTTCCAGCCGGGCGTGCAGGGCGCGGGTGGCGCGGGCCACGTGGCCCACGTCGAAAAGGTATATCCGAATGGCTGGTTTCTGGTCTCCGAGATGAACTTCTATTGGAATGGCGGAGGCTGGGGGCGGGTGGATTATCGCCTGGCGCATACTGGCTGGGGCGTGCAATTCATCTACTGAGCCAGGTAGGTGGCGGACCGCCGGAAGCTGGATTTACGGAGCGTCGCCGGGTCATACTTGACGTGACCCGGCGATGATAGCGTATCATGCTAGTATAGAGATTAGTATCTCTCCAAATCCATACAAGAGGATGTGACAACCTTTATGAGTGATCTTGGTATTCGAATTGAGGCGCTCCGGCGCCGCGTGCGTGATGTAACGGTGCATCTTTGACCTCGCCAGCAAGAAACGCGCGCTCGCTACGCTAGAGGAAGAATCGCTGGCCCCTGATTTCTATCTGGACAGGGCGCTTGCGCAGCGGAAGATGCGTGAACTGGGCCGCCTGCGCGATGAGGTTACCGCATGGGAAGGGCTTGAATCTCAGCTGGAGGATCTGAGCGAGCTTGTAGACATGCTCGACAGTGAGCCAGATGAGCGGCTCGCGCGCGAAATCTCCCAGGAGGCTGACGCCGCGGAAGCGGAGCTTGAGCGGCGGCGGCTTACACTGTCGCTCAGTGGCGAGCATGACGCAAAGCCGGCGATTGTCTCTATCCACGCGGGCAACGGGGGAACTGACGCCCAGGACTGGGTGGCGATGCTCCAGCGCGCCTATATTCGCTGGGCTGAAAGCCGTGGGTTCTCTGTCGAGCTCCTGGACGAGATGGAGGGCGAAGAAGCTGGCCTGAAGAGCACGACCTTCAGCGTTACCGGCCCGTACGCTTATGGCTATTTGCGAGGGGAGGCGGGCGCGCACCGGCTGATTCGCCTCTCACCATTCGATGCGGCGCACCGCCGGCAGACCTCGTTCGCCAAGGTCGAGGTGATGCCCGATATTGGCGATGAGCCGATCGAGATTGTCGTCCGCCCGGAAGATATCGAGGTGGATACCTTCCGCTCTACAGGCAAGGGCGGCCAGCACCTGAACAAGACCGACTCGGCGGTGCGCATCAGGCACAAGCAGACCGGTATCGTCGTGACCTGCCAGAACGAGCGCTCGCAGATTCAGAATCGCGAGACAGCGATGCGCGTGCTGAAGTCCCGGCTCTATGAGCTGCAGATTGAGGAGCGGGAGCGCGAGGCGGCGCGCCTGAAAGGCGAGCATGTTGAGGCGGATTTTGGCAACCAGATACGCACTGTGACGCTGCATCCCTATACGATGGTGAAAGACCACCGCACAGGGGCGGAGCAGACAGATACCGTCGCGTATCTGAATGGATCCTTTGACCGTTTCATCGAAGCTGAGCTGACGGCGCGCGCGGGGCAGCCCGCATAGCGGACGCCCCGCTGACAGGCGCGCAGCGACCAGACCGAGATGCCAAGACCTCTACTACTCATTGTTACTGACAGGCCGGCTACTGGCAAGACAACGCTTGCGCGGCGGCTCGCTACGGATTTGCGACTACCGCTCATTCACAAAGATGGGTTAAAAGAGCCGCTGTTTGACACTCTTGGCGCGCGTGACCGCGCCGAGTCACGGCGGCTTGGAGTCGCCAGCATACTTCTTCAGAGGACGATCGCCGCTGAGCTGCTGCGGGCGCCTCGCTTATCCTGGAGAGCAATATTAGCGAGGAGTATGCGGGCGCTCCGTTACGCGCTTTGACGTGTGAGCATGGCGCCCGGGTCGCGCAGGTGTGGCTGACTGCCGAGCCGCGTGTCCTGATCGAGCGCTTTGAGCGGCGGGCGGGTGCAAATGAGCGTCATCCCGGCCATCAGGAGCTGACGAATATGGATGAGTTTCGCCAGGCGCTGGCCAGGTGACGTGCCGCTTGCCTTGCCCGGCCCGATCCTCGCGATGGATACGACCTGTCCCAGCACAATGGACTATGCGGTAACGCTGAGTTTCGTCCGCATGGCTCTTGGCGGCGCCAGGGACGCTGGTGAATCGTTTAGAGCGAGGGATGAGGTGTCCTGTTAGCGTATCTGGATGCGCTTGATCGAGATTGAGGAGGAAAGCGCGCCGTGCCACAACCTCGTGCGATCTTCTTCCCCAGAGTGGCGCATGCGCTGGCGAAGGCGCTTCGCCGCATCACCCTGGTTCGAATGGCGCTGACGCTTGTCGTGGCGTATCTGACATTGCAGACCGTCACCATCGCGGTTCTCTCCGCGCTGGCGATACGCCGCAAGCGCACGCTGGATGGCGCCCGATTCCCCGCGCTGCGATTGCCCCCCGTGACCGTGGGAGACAATCAGCTACGCATTTATAGCTATGGCGCGGACCTCTATGAGGCGATGCTGGAAGCGATTGACTCCGCGCGCGAGTATATCTTCATCGAGTCCTATATCTGGAAGGCTGACGAGATCGGCGAGGAGTTCAAGCATCGGCTGGTGAAAAAGGCGCGCGAGGGAGTGCGCATCTATGTGATCTTCGATGAATTCGCCAATCTCGTCGTGCCGGCGGAGTTCAAGGCGTTTCCGTCCGAGTTGCGGTTGCTGCGCTTCAAGCCAATCAACCGGCTCTGGCATGTGTTCGACCCCAGGCGCTATTCACTTGACCACCGCAAGATCCTGTCCGTAGATGGGCGAATCGGATTTCTGGGCGGTTTCAACATTGGCTCGCTATACGCTGAGCACTGGCGCGATACTCATGTGAGCGTCGAAGGGCCAGCGGCGCTTGATCTCGCTGACTCATTCGTTGATTTCTGGAATGCGCATACGTCTAGGCGTGAGCATATTCAGATGCGGTTTCCGCTGCGATTTGACCCTACCATTGCGCTCCACGACAATAACGCGCTGCGGCTGACCTTCCCCATCCGCGACATGTACATGGCGGCGATCAATCGCGCGCAGCACTACATCCTGCTGACCAACGCCTATTTCATTCCTGACCATGTGCTGTTGCAATCGCTGATTGACGCGGCGCAGCGGGGGGTGGCCGTACATATCTTGCTACCATGGACGTCGAACCATATTTACGCTGATTGGGCGTCGCGTGGATATTTCACGCTTTGCCTCAAGGCTGGCATTCATATTTGGGGCTACCGCAACGCCATGATCCATGCCAAGACCTGCGTGGTGGATGACGAGTGGCTGACAATCGGTACGTCCAATCTTGACCGCCTCAGCGCGGTCGGGAACTATGAGCTGAACATCGCGATCTACAGCCGCGATCTTGCCCTCCAGATGCGCGAGTTGTTCGAACACGATCTCACGAATGCGGTGGAAGTTGACGCGGCGAGGTGGATGGCGCGCCCATGGTATCTTAAGCTCAGCGAGTGGGCGCTGGCGTCGTTCCGCTTCATGCTCTAATAACTGACCATAGCGCGCCGCCGCCGCTCGCGATGGGAGATGTGAGCGGTGAAAATCTATATTTCGACTGACTTTGAGGGCGTGGCGGGCATCGCCGACTGGGACCAGATTCTTGTTGGCAGCCACGATTATGAGCTGGGGCGCCGCCTGTTGCTTGGTGAAGTGAACGCGGCCATAGACGGCGCGAAGGCTGCTGGCGCCACCGATTTTGTCGTGAACGACTCACATAGCGCCATGCGCAACCTCGACCCGGAATTGCTGCATGGCTCCGCCTCGCTGCTGAGCGGCAAACACAAGCCCCTCTACATGATGGAGGGGCTTGACGCTTCATTCGACGCGATCTTTTTCATTGGCTACCACGGGTCCATTGGCGCGGAGCGCGCGATTCTTAGCCACAGTTACAATCCACGCGCGATCTGGGAGGCGCGCGTCAATGGTGAAGTGGCGGGCGAGACCGCGCTGAACGCGCTGGTGGCGGCGCGCTTTGGCGTCCCTATCGCGCTGGTGACAGGCGATCAGGTGACAATTGAGGAAGCGGGCAAGCTCTCACCCGCCCCTCATGGCGCGGTGGTGAAACGGTCAGTGACGCGCTTCTCCGCTGAAAGCCTGCATCCGGCTGTCGCACGCGAGCGTATCTTCGCCGCCGCGCGGGAATCGCTCGGCGCGGCGCGGCCCGCGACCGCTCCGCTCTTCCCTTCGCCGACGACAGTCGAGCTGACATTCCTGACGGCGGACATGGCGGAAATGAGCGCCTGGGTTCAGGGCGTGGAGCGTGTTCACGGCGCGCCGCGGACGGTACGTTTCAGTGGCTCGGATTTCCTGGCGCTGTTTCAGACATTCGTCACGATTGTCATGCTCACGCGCAGCCTTGTTGAGTGAGCGCCTGGAGCTCAGATGTTTGGCGCCCTGGTCCATGGAGTCGGGGATGGCGCGGGAGGGAGCCCTTCCTGCTCAAACCCCCAGTTGAGCAGGGCGCGCATATCTACGATGCGGACCTGCCATGATGGGTCGCGCAGCACAGCGCCGACAATAAGATGCCCATGGCGAATGGCGGCGAAGGCCATGCAAAAGCCAGCGGGACCGGTATAGCCTGGCTTGACGCCAATTGCGCCGGGATAGGGGGAAAGCGCGCCAGAGAGGAGGTCATTGCCGCTGACGAGGTTGTAGGCCTTATGCGCGCTGGTCGCGGGGATATTGTAGGACCTCGTGGAGACGATTTGCCGGAACGTAGGATTACGCAATGCGACGGCGGCGAGCAGGGCGAGATCATGCGCGCTGGTGTAGTGTCCGGGCGCGTCCAGGCCGTGGGGGTTCTCGAAGTGCGTATGGGTGAGGCCCAGTTGCCGCGCACGCTGATTCATGAGCGCGACAAACGCTGGCACGGAGCCAGCGACGCCATCGGAGATCGCCACTGCCGCGTCATTGCCGGAAGGCAGGACCAGGCCATAGAGCAGGTCGCGCAATGTCAGCTTCTCGCCTACACTAAGGCCCATATAACTGCTGTCCGGGTTGACCAGCGCGTGCGCGTCCGCGCCTACGGTTATCACCTGGTCAAGCGGCGCGCGCTCGATAGCGACCAGCGCGGTCATGATCTTGGTACAGCTTGCCTGGGGTAGTTCTTCATTGGCATCCTTCGCGTACAGGATCAGCCCGGTGTCAGCGTCGAAGAGGAAAGCGGCGCGCGCAGCGACAGACGGCGGATCCCCAAAGGGAAAGCTCGCGGCTGGAGTTTGTATGGCCTGAGCTGTAGATGGCGCGGGAGGCGTGGACGCCGACGCGATCTGAGAGAGCAAGAGCGTCATGATAAGCGTCGAGGCGATCAGATAGGCTCCCCAAAGTAGTCCACCACGCGTCTGTTGATGCGGGACAGGCGTTTCAGTTCGCTCGGTATCGTCATTCTTGCTCGCCATACTGCGCAACTTTCACGATCGCGAATCCATTCACGGGCCGTGGGGGCATTGTACCCGGGCAAGGCGGGCGCGCGCCATTTCTGGCGCCAAACCTCCTAGACTCATCCTGTTCTGGCTCAGGTTACCGAGCGGCGGCGTTGAACTGGGGCGCTGGGAGGAGGCCCAGCGCCAGCTTGAGCAGGAGAATGCGACGCACAGAGTCGTCAATGTGGGATTTGGAGATCTGGCCATTCGCTACCGCAGCCTTGATCGCATTGATGACCTGCGCGGTGGACTGGATCGAGTAGGTGCTACAAATGATGTCGTTTCCCGCCTCAACCGCGTCTACGGCGATCTGGTCGAGGCTATAGCCTGACAGGGCATGCATGTAGATACCATCAGTGATGATGACGCCGTTGAAGCCAAGCTGGTCGCGGAGGATGCCAGTTAACACCGGTTTCGACAGGGAAGCGGGGCGAGTGGGGTCTACCGCCGCTAATACGATGTGGGTTGACATGACCGCATAGACATTCCCGGAAGCGATAAGCGCGCGATAGGGGGCCCAATCAATGCGATTAAGATCGGTCAGGCTGCGGTTGAGCGTGTAGAGCGTCGCGTGCGGGTCTACCGGCACGTCGCCAAGCCCGGGGAAATGTTTGAGTGTTCCGGCGACTTTCCCGCTGGCCTGTAACCCCTCAAGATACGCGCCGGCCATGGCTATGACGCGCGACGGCGTGGTTCCGAAGCTACGGGCGCCGATGTCTCCGCCGCTCGTGTTCAAAACGTCAACATCGGGCGCGAGGTTCAGATTGATGCCGACACTGGCGAGTGTCTCGGCGTCTTGCGCGCCACGTTTCATGACGTAGCTGGGATTGTTGGTGGCCCCCATTTGAAACGCCGAGGGAAGCGGCCCTTCGATGGCGGCCATGCGGTTGACGCTGCCTCCTTCCTGATCGGTCGCGACGAGCAGGGGAAGCGAGGAATCAGCTTGCATGCCAGCGATGAGCGTTTTAAGCTGATCGCCACTTTTGATATTGAATGCGTAGATGATCGCTGAGCCAACATGAAAATGCTCGATTTCATACGCCAGCGATGGGTCCATCTGCGTTTCGGCGAAGCCGATCATGATCATTTGCCCAATTTCATCATCGAGCGACATATGCGCGATGATGTTGTTGACATATGCGATCTTCGCCTGTTGTTGGAGGAACCGGGGGAGCGGAGTCGCGTCTGGATTTATCGCCCGCTGGATGGCGATTGGTGAAGGGGGAATACTCGCGAAGAACGTGGTCGGCGCTGGACTGAGTGGCGCCAGGATATTACCCGCGATGGCGATGAGCGTGATCAGGAGAATTCCCACGAGCGTGAGCGAGAAACCCCAGCGCCGCGCGCTTCTCGATGGAGCGCGTCCAGTGGGAAAGCGGCGCTTGTCAGCGGGAGGAAGCGGCGCCGCTGAAAGGTCAGGCTCAATCACTCGCTGCGCTCCTCCACACCATCCTGATGCAATGCTGTTCTTCCGTCCGTGCCGTTTTGTTGGCGCCATCTGGTGGTTCCAGACGAGCGCATTTCTCATAGGTAACGCTGGTGGCGTCTGGTTAGCGCCTACAGGGTGGCGCCAACAGCGCGGGGCAAGCAGGCTGACGAATGCCCGCGCGTCTGAAAGACCTCCGGTTCACAACGTCCGCTAGCGGGCCAGCCTCCGCAGGGCGCGGTCCGCGATGGCGGGCGTCCGCTCCAGGCCCGCCATCGCGCGTCAATGAGGTTGAAACCGCCCTGGACAGCGCCCGGCGCATGCTTGACGTCGCTCCACACGCGGACTACTCTACATGCTGATTATAGCAAGCGCAACATAGGTGACATTTCACACTTGTATTCAGGTGACGCTGGTTCTTCATTCTGGAAGATGTGTTAGCCTATGTCTGATACCGTGGCACGGAGAGGGCTGGTGTGTCTTGACATCTGAAGGAGCGGCGCCCGACAGCGCCTCATCCCGCCAGCAAAGCGCGAGCGACAGGCGTGAGAACGCGCGCCTAAAAGATCAGAATTCATATGACCCCACGCGCTATGCGCATCCATCAGTGACGGTGGATGTTGTGATTCTCACGATGCGTCAGCGGCGGCTGGAGGTACTACTCGTCAAGCGCAAACACTGGCCGTTTGAAGGTCTCTGGGCGATACCTGGAGGATTCGTCAACCCGGAGGAGTCACTCGAGGACGCGGCGCGGCGTGAGCTTGAAGAAGAGACAGGCGTGCGCGATGTGTATCTCGAGCAGCTCTATACCTTTGGCGATCCTCATCGTGATCCGCGTGAACGCGTTATCACCGTTGTGTACTATGCGCTCATTCGCGCGGAAACGCTCAGAACAACAGCCGGGGATAACGCCGCTGAAGCCGCGTGGTTTCACGTGTACCACCTGCCCGCTCTGGCGTTTGACCATGACAGGATTCTGGCGTACACCATGCAGCGGTTGCGCGGAAAACTCGAATACACGACGATTGGCTTCCAGCTTCTGGCGCCAGAGTTTACGCTGAGTGAACTGCAGGAAGTCTATGAGGCTATCCTCGACCGGCCGCTGGACAAGCGCAACTTTCGCAAGAAAGTGCTGACGACGGGGATCCTTGAGCCGACAACCCATACCCGAAAGTCGGGGCACCACCGCCCTGCGGCGCTGTACCGCTTCCGGCCAGGCGTGGAAGCCTGAGCTGAAACGCGCCGCCAGTTTCCCGCGCGGTCCGTGAGAGGTTACCTGAAGCTCTCGGCGGCGGGGATTTCAGTGAACGTCGCGGGGTAGCTGTTAATATCATGGAAGTCGTTTAGCGGCCAGACGACAAATTCAGCCTTACCGACGATCTCGCTCTGGGTGATGGGGCCAAAAAAGCGCGAATCCTGACTATCCGTGCGATTGTCCCCCATGACGAAAAACTGGTCAGGCCCAAGGTGAACTGTCTCGGGCTCCTGATTCTCTGTATAGCCATACGGCACGGGCTCGATATAGGGCTCGTTCAGCTTGACCCCATTGATATACACATTGGCGAGCGTGAGCCGTACGGTGTCACCTGGCAACCCAATGACGCGCTTGATGTAGCGCTCGGTGAGCGCGTCCGGTGGGTGAAAAACGATGACATCGCCTCGCTGGGGTTGTCTGAACAGGTAAGCGAGGGAGTTGACCAGCACACGCTCATTCGAGTGCAGCCCCGGCTGCATGCTGGGGCCATCGAGCGGAACCGCCTGCGCCGAATAGCGCAAGCCCAGGAAGAGGATAATGGTAATGAGTAAGGTCGTTGTTAACTCGCGAAGCAGCTCCTGCTGCCGTATGCCAGTCAGATCACGCTGACTCGCTGTTGGCTGGTTGGCGTAAGAAAGCCGTGAGTTCTCGTCTAGGCTCAACGGCTTCCTCTGTTTGCCAGTGGTTTCGGTCATCGTGATATGTTTCCTATCTAAAGACAAGAGCAGAGCGTCGCCTTAGGGACGCATCATGCGACGTCATGCGGCGCAAGAAGACATGATGCTAAAACCATACTCCATTATACGTACATCACACAATGTAGGACTGTGAAGAAGGACACTGGGCACGAAACACTCGAAATTTTAAGGCAAAACAAAGGGCGGGACGTTGCTCCCTCATGGAAGGACGTCCCGCCCCTTGCGGGGGGTCAGAGCCATACTGTGTCGAGGCTATCGCTCAACGCGCGAAGGCGCGCGCGAAGGCGTGCGGGCGCTGTCCATCGAGCCACCGCCGTAGCCACAGTATGGGCAAACATTCCACTTGAGCTCGAGCAGATGATCGCAGCGTGGGCATGGGCGCCGGAGCTTGGTGCCGCATGACGGGCAGAGCTGGAAGTCACCTTCTACGCGGTAGTGACAGGTAGGGCAGGTCTGCCGCTCGGTCATCTCCGCGAGGAGGGATTCTTCTTCAAGCTGGCGCTCATACAGTTCAGCCAGAGTCTGCCGGGGGCGTACGATGAGATAGATAAAGAGCCCCCCAATGCTAAATACGGCGACAAGGATCGTCGCGGTAATCTGCAGGATGACGTCCTGGGTCCGCGACCGCACATCACGCCAGGTCCAAAAGACAAGGGCGATCCAAAATATCGCGAGGAAGGCGAAGAAAAAGAACGCGGCGACTCCAATCAGCCCGGATAAGGAGTTGATGGATACGGCGCGCTGCGCGATATCGGCCGGAATCACTGGTTCTAGCGGAACCCCCACTCGTTACCACCTCTCTCCGCTACGCGAGCGGTGTCGCGCGATTGCGCGCCTTGCCCACGAGCATCTGGCTTTCCATGCAGGCGCTGTTCCTCGTCCAGACAGGTGATAGACCGGAGCGCGGAACCTCATGCCTTTGGAACGCGCGAATGAAACAGCCGGCTACAGCATAGCAGGTCATTCCCAGTCAGGCAATGGAAGCATGACCCACGCCATGGAGCGCTGTCACCAAAGCGAATTTTCACTTTCCTGGTGACTCATGTCCCATAGAGCGGAAGAAATTGTATTTTTAAAGAAATGCGCGCTCTCTCCACATGGGTGAGGAAGACAGCGCGGCGAACATACGTGTCAATGTCCATTGAAACTGGTATGGTGGGTGGTACTGGACTTGAACCAGTGACCTCGTCGGTGTGAACGACGCGCTCTGCCGGCTGAGCTAACCACCCAAGCGCAGGTCGGGCATGTTTTCCATTGCCCAGCGCCAAATGATCGTATCACATCCAGAACCGGGCGTCAACGACAACGCTAACTGGCGGGCGGCGTACAAGCCGGAATGGCCTGGCATAGGTGGCGTGATGTATGATGCTGTCCTGGGGAGCTGGCTAAGATGTTGACGCCCCAAAGGCGGCGATCGCAGTGGGCCATGAAACCCCTCGACCGGAGCGAAGGAGCTTGTGATGCGAGTCGAGATTCCCGAGACGATGCGCTCTATTGTGTATAGCGCGCCGGGAGGCCCTGAGGTCATCCATCTGGAGCGTGTAGCGACGCCGCACGCCGGCACGGGGCAGGCGCTGATCCAGGTATCCGCTGGGGGAGTGAATTTCGCTGATATCGCCCGGCGTTATGACCGCTACCTGGAGCGAACGCCGTTCCCGTATACTCCGGGAAGCGAGATTGTTGGCGAGGTGGTGGAGCTTGGCGCGGATGTCCCGGAAGAAAGCTGGCTCCGGGTTGGTGAGCGCGTGATGGGGATGTGTCCAAGCGGTGGGTACGCGGAATACGTCGTAACCTCACCGCGCCTGCTCGCTCCCGCGCCATCCCGGCTCTCAGACGCGGAAGCCGTGGCGCTTCCCGTGCAAGGGCTCACCGCTTACCATTTGCTCAAGACATCAACGCGGATGCAGCCTGGCGAGCGTGTCCTGATCAACGCCGCGGCGGGCGGTGTGGGAACGCTCGCGATCCAGATGGCGCGACTGATGGGCGCGGGCATGGTGATCGCCGCCTCCGGTTCGGATGACAAGGCGGAATCATTGCGTTCGCTGGGCGCGGACGCGATTATCAATTACTCGACAGAGGACCTGACGGCGCGCGTTCGCGCGCTTACCGGCGGCAAAGGCGCGGATGTTATCTTGGAGCCAGTCGGGGGTGAAGTCTTTAATCGCAGCCTGGCGGCGCTCGCGCAGTCAGGCCGGCTGGCGACGTTCGGACAGGCGAGCGGCCAGCCAGGAGTCGTGGACACAGCGCGCCTGATGAGGCGCAACGCGTGTATTGTCGGCTTCTGGCTGGCCGTGTTGCCATCGCGCGTGATCGGTGAGGGCATGCAGGCTCTGGCGGCTTGGCTCGCGGAGGGCAAGCTGCGCATTGTGGTTGGCGCGACGTATCCGCTGGAAGAAGCCGCCCAGGCGCAGCGGGATATGGAAGCACGGCGCACGCGAGGCAAGCTCGCGCTGCTCATGCGTTGATCCACTATTCCCGCTCGCGCTTCGCCGCCTGCGTATCACATCTCGCTTGCGAACGCCCGCCTCTCAGGGGTGGGCTGGCGAGCTGTCATTCGTCCTCGTCTTCGTCGTCCAGCTCCTCGTCGAATTCATCCTCCCAGTCTTCGTCTTCGTCTTCGTCGTCAAACTCATCATCGAATTCGTCGTCTTCCTCGTATTCGCCTTCTTCGTCGAACTCCTCATCCTCCTCGTCCATTTCGAGCGCCTCATCAGGGTCAAAGGCCTGCGCGAAGAATATGCGCGCGGCGTCAGTGTTAACCGCCGCGCGCGCGTCGTACGAGGGTTCGGCCTGTATCGTAGTCACTGTACGCCTCCTCAACGCATAACGTTGATATGAATGGTGCGAGCGCAAAGGTACGGTGTTGGGTCCGTAGAGCGGTTCTTTTTTGGGAAATCCACCGTTGGTGGCCTCGCGGTATTGTGTCCCTCCAAGACGCGGCGCGTCAACCCGGAAATGAACATGGTCTCGCGGGGCGTTCGTCAGTAGGCGGTGCGACGGCCACGCCGAACGGAGTCAGGATTGGGCGTCTGGCAGCGCGGACACATGTCCTGGACTGGCAGCAGGCTCAGCCGGCAATTGGGACATTCAGCGGCGATAGAGTGGTGGCAGCTCTGGCAATAAACCGCATCTGGAGCGGTAAGCTGCCCGCATGTCTGGCAGATGTGCAGCAAGGTTGAAGGCGCGCCAGTCGCCGCGCGGCGGCGCGCCAGATCAGCGGCGCGGGCCTGGGGTCCAATCACGTCTGTAACCGCCTGCTGGGCCGGCGTGTCAAACC
>JAKAIY010000079.1 GCA_021814145.1 Chloroflexota bacterium | reverse complement strand
TGTGCGGGGTCTACCAGGTTCCACCGCAGGCGGGCGTCGCGAAGTCAGGCGTCGGCTTACCTCCTGGTCCGCTGGTATCTCCCGTGGCGACCGGGAAGCAAACCGGCTGGTCCTGCATCATGATGCCAGGGTTCCAGCCCATCTGGAACGCGGTAGCGTAGAAGATCGGCTTAGTCGAGGACCCCATTGAGCGGTTCTCGGACGTGGCCACATTGTAGAAGCCATCCACTTTGGGGTCACGCGACGTGTAGTCCACAGACCCCACCATCGCCAGAATGTCGCCTGTATACGGGTCCATCGCCACCACGGCCGCGTTGTGCACGTTGTCTGTCTGGGCTAATGGCGGCACATTATAGCAATAGCTATAGCAATACGTCGGCCACTCCATATTGTGCGTCTTCTCGATGTAGTACTGCGCACGCTGGATGGCGTAGGTATCCAGATTCAGATCAAGGGTCGTGTACACCTTGATGCCCGCGTCCGCCACGTCCTGAATGCCGAATTGCGTCTGAAGCTCCTGCATGACGTAGTCCACGAAATGCGGGGCCAGTTTGGTCGCGCCAGAGCTGCTGAATGTCGTGCTGCCCGCGTGTGAGTAGATTTTGTGGTTCTGCAGGATGCTCAGCACTTCGTTCAGCGAATTGTCACGGGTCGCCTTATTAATCCAGCCGTCACGCAACAAGCTGTCCAGCACGACCTCCGCGCGATGGTAGACCAGCCACTCGTGCCCCAGGTCCTGGTAATCGTAGCCCTGCTGGGCCATGGTTGTTCCATCGGGGAAGCAGTCGGTGCTGGTCAGTGGATTACCGACACACGGGTTATCCCAGTGCGCCATGTCGCAGGGGTTGTTCTGGTTCTTCCCGTTGGGCCCACAGTCATAGGTGAACTGATTGGGACGGTAGATTGATGGAGCGTTTGGGACGCCAACCAGCATCGCTGTCTGCGCCCAGTCGAGCTGCTGGTTGGCCCAGCACGTCTGACCAATCGGAACCTGCTGGCTGGGGCATGGCTTCGACGCGGTCACCTTGAATGGCGTCAGTCCGAAGTAGTTCTCTGCGGCGGCTTCAATGCCCAGATTGCCATCGGAATAGTCAATGGTATCCAGGTACATCTCCAGGATCTTCGCCTTGCTGTAGGTTCCGCTCTCTGTGATGCCAACTGAGAGAATCGCCTCGTCAATTTTGCGCATCAACGCCTTCTGGTTGTCATGCAACACCAGATTCTTCACAAGCTGCTGGGTGATCGTTGAGGCGCCCTGCGCCGCGCCGCCCGCGGAGACGTCCGCGAGCAACGCGCGCGCGATACTCGTCCAGTCAATGCCGATGTTCGTCGCGTCGAAGAAGGTGCGGTCCTCCGTCGAGACTGTCGCTTTTTTGACCAGATCACTGATCTGGTTATAGGGCAAGTAGATGTTGACGCCATTCGCCTTGGGCGCTACATAGAGCACTTTGCCGTTGCGGTCATAGATCGTTGTGCTGCCGACCTCCGCGAGCCTGGCCACATTGCTAATCTGCGCCGAATTGGCGTTGTAGTAGCTGATCGCGTAGTATCCGCCACCCACGCCCGCGCCAATCAGCGCCACCAGCAATAGCGCTGTGATCGCGAAACCCGCCGCAAACCAGACGGCATGTGGGTTGTGCCGCCCTATGCGCCACTTGCGGGAAAGCAGACGGATACGCGACCGCCGGTAAATACGCTGCTCCAACTCCGCCCGCTGCTCAGGGCTCAGCGTCTCTATCGCCGAATCATACCCTGTGTACCTCGCCGGATCCATCTTCCTCGCGCCGCCGTCACGACCGCGGAACGCCCCTCGCGCGCTCTCGACGACCGCGCTTAACTGCTCGGACATTCCGCGCGCGAAGCCCGCCGCGCGCTCGCGCATTGAGCGTCGCTCTGGCCCACGCTCATTTCGCCCTGGCGTCCGCGCTCCCTGCGATGGATAGGCGCCTCCCTCCGCGCTTCGGCGTCCGCTGTCATAGCGTTCCTGAGGATATTCATCCGGGCGTGGCGTCCCGCCTGCGCGCCCTGGCCCTTCCGGGCCGCCGTTCGATCGTGGTCCGCGCGCCGGGGTGTCGCCAAGACGGCCAGAGTGGCGCATCGCTCCTGACTGCGGCCCGGATGACGGACCATATTGCGAGAGTCCACCAGATGAAGGCGGACGGCTTGGGCCTCCGCTTCGCGATGCGCGCTGTCCTGTCGGATCAGATGGTGTCCCGCGCCTCATGCCTGGTCCTGATGGGCCGCCACGGGAAGGCGGGGGAACCGCGCGCTCACCCGAGCCTCTGCCGGGACGGCTGTATCCATACTCCTGTGAGTCATCGCCGGCATGCTGGTCGTCGTCATAATATCCGCGCGTATCCCTGCCCATGACTGGCGCCTCCCAACTTGATTCTCTACATTGCACTCCTTCCAGCCACCCATAACGCTGGCAGCGCGTCGCGCAGGAACGCTTCCTTACGTGGGGACGCGCGTCTTCAAGCGGAAAAACAGGTGGATGGATGGGGATCACGACACCACAACAATGGTATAGACAAGGGTTTTCCAATGGCAACCAGTATGGGACATATGCCCCACCGCGCCGAATGGCTGGCTGCGCGTGGAGCGCCTGATTTCATGCGCTATACTATTAGGCGTCCAGGCGTCGTGATTCGGCGCGTCACTCTCGCGCCTCACATTTTCTGAACACCCCCTCAAGGAGTTACCCATGCTATCGGGCCTGTCCCAACGCGGATCACTGGTGGATGTTGTCACAACTGCCCTGGCAGGTAGCGCGCGAACACGCCCCGTCGCCATCCGCTGGCTGCGCGAAGCGGCGCTCGCGGTCGCTGGCGTTACGCTGCTCGCGCTCAGCGCGCGGCTCATCATCCCCCTGCCCGACACACCTGTCCCTGTCACAGGCCAGACTTTCGCCGTGCTGCTGCTTGCGGCGGCCTATGGCGCGCGACGTGGGCTGGCGGCAGTCATGCTCTATATTCTCGCCGGGGTGGCGGGATTGCCCGTCTTCGCGGCTATCCCAGGCCTCGCCAGCTATGGCTACCTCCTGGGCTTTGTCCCGGCGGCGATTGTCACTGGCTGGCTCGCCGAGCGGGGTTGGGATCGCACGTTCCTCCGCGCCATCATCGCGATGCTCGCCGGTGAGATCGCGATCTATCTCTGCGGGCTTCCCTGGCTGGCGTATTTCGTTGGCTGGGGCAACGTGTACGCGCTTGGTGTGAAGTACTTTATCGTCGGTGACACGCTCAAGATGCTCACCGCCGCGCTGCTGCTGCCCGTCGCATGGCGTGGGGTCCGCGCCGCTCTTGGGCGGGAGTCGCGCTAAATGGGCGATGAACATTCACGGCAAGAGGAGTCCGCGCCAGATATATCCGACACATCTGGCGAGATGGAGTTCGACAAGCCGTTTTTCGAGTACTGGAACCAGCGCGACTTCGTGCGCTGGATGGGCGCCCGCATTACCCATAGCGCCGACGGTGAGGCGATCTGCTATCTTGAGCCGGGTGAGCATCATCGCGGCGCGGGCGTCGGAGGACGCGCTGTCACGGGCGCTGTGCAGGCCTACATTTTCGATATCGTGACCGGAGCGGCGGTGGCGTCCCTCGCGCATGGCCTGCGCCCGCAGGTCACGGTTTCCCTGGATGTCACCTTTGAATACCCTGCCTACGACGCGCCGCTGACCTTTGAGGCGCGCGTCCAGGGGGGCGGAAAGCAGCTCTTCTTTGTCGAGGGGGAGTGCCGTGACGTGAACGGGCGTATCTGCTCACGCGCTCGCGCCATCTACCGCCGCTTCGAGAAGCGCCTTGACATTCCGCCTGACATTAAGGCGAAATAACGCCGGTCGCGCCGTGCCAGTTTCCAGCCGCCGTGGGAGTGTCTTCCCCGCGCGTTCGCGATCGGTATAATTCAATCGAGAGCGACGAGGCGCGTGGGCGCCGGGCGGCCCTTCAAGCTGGCTCTGGCTCCGTATGACGCCATCATGGCGGCGGCCAGATACCCGCTCTACGAAACATGGAGCGGAGCGTTGAACGAGTGAAACGAGGAGCTGCGCGATGGCGCGTATCCGTCCGCTACAGCCTGATGATGTGGGGCCTGAAGCGCGGGAGGTGTTCGCGCGCTTCGAGCGCGAGCGCGGCGCGATCCCCAACATGTTCCGCACAATGGCGCTGCGACCAGAGATCATGCGTACCGCCGCTGAGCATATGCGGGCGATTTTCTCCACTGGCACGGTAGACACGCGCCTGAAGGAGATGCTCGCGGTGCGTGTCTCGCAGATCAACGACTGCCACTACTGAATGGCCTCGCATACTGCTTTGGCAAAGCAGCTGGGAGCATCACAGGACCTGCTCGAAGCGATGTATCACATTGATGCGCATCGCGATGAGTTCACTCCAGCGGAACTGGCCGCGCTGGCGCTCGCCGAGCGGATGACAACCGACGCGCGCAACGTGGATGAAGACGTTTGGGCTGAGCTGCGCGAGCAGTTCGACGAAGGTCAAATCATTGAGTTGGCCGCCGTGATCGGTCTGTTCAACTACTTCAACCGTTTCAATGACGCGTTGCGGGTAGATATTACCCCACCTGGCCGCCCGCAATCCACATGAGGCGCGCTGAGCCGGATGCGGCGGCTACGGGAAATAGCTGGGGGCTGAAAGAAAAGAGATAAGCGAATATGCCTGAAAAGTCCCCGTCCCCTGGCGCGGAGGAACGCCTGGCGTCGCTGCTGGCGGATCTCGACGAGCTCCATCGCTACCTGGACGAGCGAGGCCGCCATTCGTCTGAGCTGGCGCGGCGCTTCCTGGCCAACGCGCGCCGCGACTCCGCCTCGCGCGCCTATGATGAGCGCCAGGCGACAATGCTTGAATACCAGCGGTACATCTGGGCGGAGATCGCTGGCAGGGTGGAGCAGCTGATCAACCGCTACAGTGAGAAGGAAGCGCGCGAGCCGAGGCCCTAGCGCCCGGCGTCTCGCGGCTCTCCGCGCTCGTCATACTCCATGTAGACCACATCATCCACATACGGATGCTGACGGAGCCGCTCACCGATTTCCGACTCGCGCCCTGGCATGACCTGCGCCAGGATGCCATGCTTGCGCGGGATCAGCCGCATCGGGCGCGCTGAGCTGGCCGCGAGCAGTCGCTGCGCCTGGCCGACCGTCACCCCCCGCCGGAAGAAGACGGCCACGCGCCCCGGGCCGAGCAGCGGCGCCTGCTGCCGCATGGCGTCCCCCTCGAACCGCTGGATAATTCCCTGCGCCGCCTGCTCTACCTGATCGTGGATGCGCTTGAAAGCCGGAGCGGTGGCTTGCTGCGCCCGGCCCGTGACTTCGCGCGCCGAAGCGGCCAGCCTGCCAAACGCGTCTCCCAGACGAGAGGTGGGAGTGGGTGGCTCATAAGCCGGTAAGGGATGCGTGCCGCTGGCGCGCGCCTCGCGCTGGAAGCGCAGCGCGCTGCCAACGCCTGGCCGCAAGTCTTTCCACCACTGACGGACGACATCAGCGATAGGCGTTACATCGTCAGTCGCCGCGTCGCCCTGTTCGTGCGCCATGCGATGGCGGCGAAGCTCCTGGAATCGCTCCATTCGATAGTCGGGCGACGCGCCGTCGGCAGGGGAAGGATGAACAGCGCGCCCATCTGGGGCCGCCAGCCGCTCCCCCAGAGCAGGTGGACGCCTCAGGTTGTCAAGGGGAAAAGGTGGCTGTGGACGTGGCGGCAGCCCCGTGCGCCAGTCCTGCGGGTCTCCCTGCGCATCGGAACGTGGTGGAAACTGTGGCGCGCTCCTAGGTTGGGTCGGCGCCTGGGAACGTGGATATGGTGTCTGGGCCGCCTCCTGAGGGCGCGGTGGCCAGGAGGAAGGCTGCTCGCCCGTATCCAAAAATGATGGCCGGAGCGCCCGGAGCTCTTCTGGAGACAAATGGATCGTGGGCTGGTCGGCGACTGCCCATTCAATCTCCGGGTCCACCTCATCCACGATGTCCGCGCCGGTCTCTGCCATCCGCGCTGGCTCCGGCTGCTCTCTTGGGTCCGAAGGAGGCGGCGTCGCATGCTGCCGGTTGAACGCGCCAGCCAGCGTATTGAAGCGCGGGCGTGGAGTAGGCGTTTCCTGCGCGGGTGTGGCGCTGGGCGCTTCATCGTTGATCACGCTGAGCGACTCGTTGGATGAAGGAGACGCCGCGCGCAGAACCGTCGCGTCGAGGTCGGCGCTCGCTAGCGCGGCTGGCGGCGCGGAAACCGCTTCCGCCTCGCGCGTCGCGCCCTCGTCAAACTCTTCTATGCCATCTGAGGCGAGGGCGCTCATAGCGGATGGTTGCGCGTCTGAAGGTTCCGCCGCCTCAGGCTCTAGCTCCGCGACAGGCGCGCTCTCCGGCGCCACAGCCTCAACCGCTGGCAGCTCGCGCGTTATTCGCGCTTCGTTCACCACGTCCGCCTCACGCTCCTCCTCAATCCCGGCTGGGTTGATGGTCTCATCGCTCGAGGCGTCGTCGTGTGAGGCCGTTAGAGGCCGTTCCCTGTTCGATCGCTTCGCCATCGTTTCGCTCCCAACCATTACCGCCACGCGCTGACGACTGGCGCGCTGGTGGGGAAAGCGCCATCGCTTCCCCCAGGACACGTACTCTTTGAGCCTGAATGGTACTCAAGAGCATATCCCGTTCGCAGAGCGGTCAACCACAGACAAATGCTCCCAGAGCGCCTGCCAGCCCGCGCCTGTTGGCTTTTTGAGGCCTCTTTGGCGTGCGCGCCGCTGTGGGAGAAAAATCCTATCGCCTCCTCTATGGGTATGGGCAAAAGAGGCCAGCCGGATAGTAGTTCTCGCGCTAATGCCGGGTATCCCCTCCTACGCCTACCAACAGCTCCAGCAATTGCGCCGCTCGCCGCGCCACATCGGGACGCAGCGCATAATAGGTCAGCCGCTCGCGGTCATAGAGGGTGACGATGCCCGCCGCGCGCAACCGGACCATATGATGCTTCGTCGTCGCTTTGGTTAGTCCCAGGCGCTCGGCCAGTTCCGTCAGGTACATTTCCCGGCCCGCGAGCAGTCGCAGGATGCGCAGGCGGGTATCATCGCCCAACGCTTCAAAGAAGCGGAGCGTTTCCGTCGTTGGGGCGGCCGGATCGGTGTGAACGCCGGACGCGCCAGGACTGGTGGACTCGATTGGCGCGCAGAAGGTCAATACGCCGCGCCAGAAGTGGTAGAACACAGCGGGCTTGCAGAAATAACTGGGCGCGAAGATAATCCGGCGCAGACCCGCGGGCCGCTGCCACTGCACGCCCCGCATCTCGCGCTCCACGAAGATGTCCTGTGGCGTATCCGCGCGGCGCAACGCCATCGCCTCCGCCTCGCGCTTCAGGAGCGGGAGCAGCCGCTCCTCTTCCGCCGCGAATACCGCCTCATACCAGCCCCACAACGCAGCGATGAGCTCAGCGCGCACGCCCTCGATGCCACACAAAACCCTCGTCGCGGTCGGACGCGCTTCGCGCGGGTAGAGATCGAGCAGGCGCAGGGAGGCGCTCCCCAGCGCGCTGTCCGGCGCGGCTTCACGTTCCTCCAGCGCGGCGCGCAGCAATGCGGGCCAATCCGGACCAAGCC
Organism: Chloroflexota bacterium; assembly: GCA_021814145.1. Lineage (GTDB taxonomy): Bacteria > Chloroflexota > Ktedonobacteria > Ktedonobacterales > JADMIN01 > JAKAIY01. The sequence continues at coordinate 11,270 of JAKAIY010000079.1, read as the reverse complement.
CATCCTGATCGAGCAGCGTTTCCACAAGGTCCGCGGCTGGCATTTCGGCGAGCCATTTCAGGAATCGCCTGGTATCAGCAGGCTCCGGGCATTGCCCGATCAGGGAGATCAGCGTCGCGCGCAAAGAGGATGGTCGCGCGTCGCCAAGATAACGTCCGAGTACTTCAAGCGCCCCGGGTGCGTGGCGTTCGCAGGCCGCGCGGGCATGCTCGATCCAGGCGCGCCCGATGTCGTACTCCTCGTATCCCAGCTCCGCGTCTGCCAGTGTCACATCCAGGCTCAGGAGAAAATCATACGTGGCGCGGTCAACGATCTGGATGTCGGGCGCACGGCCTCGCCGCAAATCAACGGCCCGCGGCGCCGACGCCCGCGCTCCAACTCGTGTATCCAACCGCGCTCCTCCTATTCAAAAACGGCTGGCTGCTGGATCCCAAATAGCGAAATCCCAGGCATGCGCCAACATTGCATGCGCCGCTCAACATCGCGTGTTTCGCATGAATCACGAACTATTGTATCATGCGGTGACATGGCTTCTCATGCGGCGCCAGCAGGGATAATGAGATCATCCCGACCGCGACGCTCGCCGCCTTCACGCTAGGTCCGCTCCAAGCTGGTGTCTTTCATGCGCCCGACGCCATTGCGGCCGCGCCTGTGGCCATTATTATCGCAGGGCTGGCGTCAATGCTCTTGAGCGACTGGGGAGTGATGTGAATCACATAGCGAAAGGCGCGCGGAGGACGATAGTGCGCGGGGTCCGCCGGACCGATGTCCGCGCGGAGATGGCCGCGGCGCCCGCGCCGCGCGCCCCGCTCGCTGCCTATACCGAGCGCCTGGCCTACTTCACCGTGCTGCGCGATCACTATAACCGCAGGCGCTATCGCTGGGCGAATATGACCGCCGCGGCATTCCTCCTTACGGTAGGAGCGGCGATAGTCTGGGCGTTCACGGGCGGCTGGGTAACGCTGATTGTCACCGTCGCGGCATTGCTGATCTGCGGCGGCGCGTTTATCCGCCAGGCCCAGTTCGACGAAGTATTCCGGCGATACACGACACTCCGGTCGCTATGTGAGCAAGGGTTCGCCAGACTGCGCCGCGACTGGGCGGCGCTGACGCTCCGGCCCGCGGAGACTGGCGCGCTTCCCACGCTCAACGCCGTGGACCTCGACCTGTTGGGCCATGCCTCACTCCAGCACTTGCTGAATACAGTGACGACGCCTTCGGGGCAGGCGCGCCTGCTGCGCTGGCTGCTGGTCCCATCGGAGCCAAAGGTCATCATGGAGCGGCAAGAGGCGGTGCGCGAGCTGGCCCCTCTCCTGGAGCTTCGCGACGAGTTGACCCTGTTCGGCGCGATGGCTAACCAGGCGCCAGCCGCTCAGGAGCGCTTCCTGACCTGGGCGGAAGACGCGCCCTGGCTGCCCTCCCATCGCTGGCTCAGCGTTTACAGCGTGGTCGCGGTGGTCGCGCTGGCGGCGCTGGCGCTGGCGCAAGCGACTGGCGCTCTTCCATACCCCTTCTGGCTCCTGGTCCTCGCCGCCAATATGATCGTCGCGCAGACCTCTGGACGGGACGTCGAACGGCAAATTACGCGCGTTGCTGAGGAGCAGGGCGTTTATCTGCCCTACGTGGGCCTCTTCGGCTACCTGGGGCGGCAACGCTTCTCCGCGCCTCTGCTGAGTCGCGCGCATGACGCGCTAGCGGCGGAGAGCGACTCCGCGGAAACCGCGCTACGCTCGCTTGCCAGCCGGGCGCGCTTCGCTGACGTCCGGCTGGCGGTCATTGGCCCGATCTTGCAGCTTGGGTTGCTCTGGAATGTGCATGCGCTGCGGATGCTCGAAAGCTGGCGCGCGCGGTACGGGAGCCGGGCGCGCGGCTGGTTCGATCTGCTGGCCAATCTGGAGGCGCTCACAGGTCTGGCGGCGCTGGCCTTTGATAACCCCGATTGGGTGTTTCCTTCCATCGAGCCAATCAGGGCAGGAACAATAAGCGCCAAAGGCCTGGGCCATCCGTTGCTGCCGCCAGAGACACGCGTCGGCAATGATGTGACCGTCGGGCCGGGAGGGACTTTCTTGCTGGTGACGGGCTCGAACATGTCGGGCAAGAGCACCTTGCTGCGCGCCATTGGGCTGAATGTTACGCTTGCGCAGGCGGGCGCGCCCGTGTGCGCAAGCATGATGCGGCTGCCTCCTACCGGGCTCGCGACAAGCATTCGGGTCCAGGATTCCCTGGAGCAGGGTGTCTCATATTTTATGGCGGAGCTACGGCGCCTGAAGCTGGTGGTGGATGAGCTGCGGAGCGTCGCGGCGAAAGGTGAGCGCATGCCCCTGTTCCTGCTTGACGAAATCCTGAGCGGCACGAACTCCGGCGAACGGCGCGTCGCGGCGCGCGCCATCATCCGTAGCTTGCTGGCGCTGGGCGCGACAGGCGCCGTCAGCACACATGATCTCTCGCTTGTGGAGGATCCGCGCCTGCGAGCGGTTAGCACGCCAGTTCATTTTACTGAGCGGTTCACGCGCGGCCCGGACGGGCCGACGATGTCATTCGACTATCTATTGCGGCCAGGCGTCGCCACCAGCGTCAACGCGCTCGCGCTGATGGAGATCGCTGGTTTACCCACCGAAGATGCGCAGGATGAAACGGGAGCGTCCAGCGGCTCCGGTGACGGCTCCAGCCCGGTGATACACTGAATCCGCTTCCGCGCTAACGCTGGGGGTATCCTCATCCGCGACATGAATCAGAGCGAGGGACGTGTGACGGCGACTATTCTGGATGGGCGTGAGCTGGCTTCGCGACTGCGCGTCCAGCTCGCGGAGGAAGCGACGCGCTTCGCGAGCGCGCATCACCGGAGCGCGCGGCTGGCGCTGGCGCTGGTGGGCGCTGACCCGACCGCCGCGCTCTACGCCGCGCAGGTAGAGCGCGTAGGCGCACGGATCGGGCTGGACGTGGCTGTGCGCTCTTTCCCCGAGGATACGGGCGAGCTGGCGCTGCGCACAGAGATCGCCGCGCTGGGCGCGCGCGCTGATATGGATGGAGTGGCGCTGCTTCTGCCCCTGCCCGCGCATATTCGCCAGCGAGTGGTAATGGAAGTGCTGCCCGCCAGCAAGGATGTGGACGGTCTCGGCCCTCAGAACGCAGGGCGGCTGATGCTCGGCTTTCCCAGCTTTGTTCCCAGCACGGCGGACGCGGCGCTAGAGCTGTTGCGCATGGCTGGAGTATCGCCGCACGGCAAGGATACAGTAGTCATCGGACGCAGCAACGTAGGCGGCAAGCCAGCCGCGCTCCTGTTTCTGCGTGAAAACGCGACGGTGAGCTTTTGTCACTCACGCACGCCAGATTTGAGCGCCCTGACCCGGCAGGCGGATATCCTCTTCACCAGCGCCGGGCGCCCCGGAACAATTACCGCGGACATGATCAAACCGGGCGCAGTCGTTCTTGACGCCGGCATGACCCATGTGAACGGCGTGGTGGTAGGCGATGTGGATTTCGCGTCGGCGCGTGAGGTCGCGGGCTATCTGACGCCAGCCCCCGGCGGACTCGGTCCCTTGACGCCGCTCATGCTCATCCGCCATACGCTTATCGGGCCAAGCTGAAGCGCCCTGCGCCCGCCACGGCGGACGCGCGGGAAAACATGGCTGAAAATCTGGAAACGACTGGAGGCGACGGCGAGTAGCGGGCGTATGAGAAGGCTTCATGTCCGGCTCTGTGTCAAGCGTCCAGGGAAGGAGGCGGGTAGACGGCGCCCCTCGTAGTCTTGACTCATCTGGCGATGCCGGCCGGTCCACCATCTGCTGGCGGACGCGCTCGCGCAGCGCCGCTTGGACAATGGCGAGAAAAAATCTTCTGCGCAAAGATCAGAAACGGAGGTGAAGGCCTCTGTCTTTCATCTTTATTTTGGGCTACCGGCTGGAGCGTCCACGGAGAGAGTGACTCTGTATGGCGGAGCCACAGCGTTCCGTTATCTCCATCCCAACGGCGCTCATCCGCCGCACATCGCAAAGGAGAGTCTCACATGGCAGAAATCAGCAAGAAAGCGCCGAAGAAGGGCTCCAAGGACGTCACTGTGACCGGCGAGGTGTCCGAGGGATTCACGGACGACGAACGGGCTGCGATGAGGGAGCGCGCCCGAGAGCTGAGGGCGGCCGCGCGCCGGGGTCCCGGCGCGGGCAAGGAGGACGGGGAAAGCGACGTGCTCGCGAAGATCGCCGAGATGCCGGAGCCGGATCGCGCCATGGCCGAGCGGCTCCATGCCATCATCAAAGCCAGCGCGCCAGCCCTCTCGCCGAAAACCTGGTACGGGATGCCCGCGTATGCCAGGGACGGTAAGGTCGTCTGCTTCTTCCAAAGCGCGCAGAAGTTCAAGACGAGGTACGCGACGCTCGGCTTCAGCGACATGGCGAACCTCGACGAAGGCGCCATGTGGCCAACATCCTTCGCGCTGAAGGAATTGACCGCCGCCGACGAGGCGAAGATCGCCGCGCTCGTGAAGAAAGCCGTGAGCTGACGGCGCGCCGTCTGGCCTGGTTTGAACGCCACGCCAGGCTACCTCAAGGACGGCGGCGACTGATGGGTATCGCATACTCCCACTCGAGGCCGCCTATGGCAACGACCTGTTAGGGCGCGCGACCGCCGTCGCCACCGCGCGGACGTTCTTTGCGATCCCGGCGGTGGCGCGCCACGCATTGGCGCGTTCGCCATATTCGCCATAGATGAACCTCCATCGCAACCCCTCCGCCACCCGACTATGCGCTAATGGAACGGCCTCTTCAGGTATGGCTGCCCGGTGATGCGCGATAGAAGTTCTGGAACGCCCAGTCAGTGCGCCAGAAATGGAATGTCACCCCTGCGCGACGGCGCGGGCCTTGCGTCAGGGAACAGGAGAAGTGGGAGGTTTCTCACCTTGCTCTCACTACCCTCTCACACGTGACGCGTAACATGTGCGTTCATAATTGCTATTGCCCCGCCCACGCAAAGCCATCCCGACATTGGGGCGTATCTACCCACCGCGCTCGCCGTCCCCGCGGGCGCCTGTGACGAGAGGATGTCTTTCCCTATGCCTGAAGTCAACCAGGTCATCTCCAAGGAACTGGCGGAGAACTGGCGAGTGTTCCGCGATATCAATGGTCTTGCCGGGCAGAACTCGGCGATGAATGGCTTCATGGTCTTCAGCGCGAATGATCTGATCCTGCTGTTGCCGCTGCTCGCGGTGTTGGTATGGCTATCCGTAGCGCGCTGGTCGCCTTATCTGCGCTGGCTGCGCGCGCGTTTTGGCGAGACGCTGAGCGAGCGCGCGCGCTGGATTGGCCAGCGGACCGCGATCACCGCGGCGCTGGCCGCAACCATCGCGCTTGGGCTCAACGTCATACTTGCTAAGCTGATCTATGAGCCGCGCCCGTTTGTTTCGGACCCGGGCGCCGTGCACTTACTGTTTTCTCACACAAATGACGCTTCGTTCCCCAGTGACCATGAGTCGGTCGCCATGGCCATCGCCCTCGCGTTGACAGCAGCCGCGTTCTGGCTGCTCCTGGTCACGCTGCGTGAGCCGCTGAAAGGCGAAACAGCGGGGTGGTCCTGGGATCGCGCGCTCAGATTCGTCGCCATTCCCGCCATCTTCGCGGTGGTGGCGCTGGCGGCGTCGGCGCTGATCGGCTTCGCGCGGATCTATGACGGCGTGCACTATCCACATGACATTATCGGCGGGGCGCTCTGCGGGCTGATCGGAGTGATTGTCGCGCTGGCGCTATTGGGGCCACTGAACACCATATACACCGCTATTATCCGTTTCGCTGAGACGCTGCGCCTCGCCTGACCCACAACGCGCGGCCACGCCCTTGACAGGCGCCAAGCCCCACATTACTATTACCACAGTGACTATAGTTACTGTGGTATGTTTGTTTGGCAGGAGGCGCGAGGGATGAAGCTTGCTCACGAGAAATCACGGCGAACGGTGGAACCCGAGGCGCTGCTACCGCTGACGCCGGCGACGTTTCAAATCATGCTCAGTCTCGCCGATGGCGAGCGGCATGGCTATAGCATCCTGCGTGAAGTCGAGCGAAACACGGATGGCAAGGTGAAATTGGGGCCAACAACACTCTATCGCTCGATCCGCCAGATGCTGGCCGCGGGACTGATCGAGGAGGCTGAGGAGCGGCCCGATCCCACGCTGGATGATGAGCGCCGCCGCTACTATCGCCTGACCGGCTTTGGACGTCAGGTCGCGCTGGCGGAGATGCGGCGGCTGGAGCGGCTGGTGGCGATGGCCCGGGCGACATCGCTCGGCAGGCAGACCAGCGACATGGGCCTTGCGGCGCCAGGAATGGGAGGAACTGAATGACGTCCACTTCCTCCTCAACACACACCCCGGATGACAGGCGACGCCTGCCGCGCGGCGTCAACGTGACGCTGCTGCTCTGGCGCGCGCTGCTGCGACTGTGCCCGCGCGCGTTCCGCCGGACATACGCCCTGGAGATGGAGCAGGTCCTCCGCGCAATGCTGCTGGACGCTTGGCGCGAGCGCGGCCTGCGGGGCGTCGCGCGCCTGTGGGCGCCTGTTCTGGGCGACCTGCTGGCGGGCGCCGTGGCGGCGCATGGGGATGACCTCGGCCTCAGCCTTGGAGCATTGAAACGGAGCTGGCTCATGAGCCGCATGCGATGGTCGGCGATCACAATATTCTGCGCGTATATCGCGCTCGCGCTCACCGGCATGGGTTTTCAAAAACTGACCGAAGATATCATGAAAACCAATATACCGACTGTCTACCCCGTAATCAGGCTGACGCATGGCGCCATCGTGGTGGGCGCCGTTGTCTCGCTACTAGCCGTATTGATAGGCGGCTTGCCTATCGCCTGGGATGCGATTCGCCAGGCGTTTCAAGAGCGGCGTTGGGGCGTCCTGGCGCTGTTCGCTGCGCCCCCTCTCTCGCTCGCCATCTGGCTTGGCTGGACGTGGACAATCCTCAATGTCATCCAGCCAGCCAAACGGAGCCTGACCAGCCATGACCCATTCGTGATTGGCATTGGACGCTCGTGGGTAGGGCTGCTGTTTCTCGCCGCCATCGCAAGTGTCATCGCTGTCTCGGTCGCGGTCAGTCGCAGCCATATCACGCCTGAGCGCTACCGCTTCGCCTTGCGCGCGGCGATTGTAGCGGCGCTTGGCATGTTCATCACGGCGGCGGGCGTCGCGGCGTTTGGCTTGCAAGTCCAGGTGGTCGCTCCACAAGCGTTGTCCGCCCTGGCGAGTCCACTTGAATTTGGCCAGAGCACTGGGGTCAATCTGGTGGTTCAGTCCATTGTGATGTTCATCGCTTCGATAGTCGCCGCTGTCTGCATTTTCCACGGTCTCAGCGCGCCTCCCACGCGCCCTGACACCACCGCCGCGCTAGCGTAACTTGGCGCGATGAGCGGTTTCGGCCTAGAGCCATTAATGCGGGTAGGAGCCAGCCACGCGCTTCGGATGATCCAGCTGTGAGCCCGCTGGATCTGGAGATATGGCGAGAGGAAAGCCGCGTGTGCTATCGTGGCGCCAGCGGCGCGCGATACGTGCGCGCTCGTGGTGATTGCGATGGCGCCACCCAACAGCGGCGACGTGAGTGAGGAGCGAGGACACAGCTATGGCGGACCAGCCAGCGACAGTTCCCGAGTCGTTCCAGGGGCTCCAGGCGGCCTTTCTGCCTGACCGCGCATCCACGGTCAACAAGACCATCCAGTTCGATTTTACCGGCGCGGAACCGGGCACATGGCGGCTGACCGTGGCGAATGGAACCATCAGCTACGCGCAGGAGGCGGCGCAGAACCCCAACGCGACAGTCACAGTGGATTCCGAGGACTGGCTGAAGCTGTTGCGAGGCGAGCTCAACCCGATGTCAGCAGTCCTCAGCGGCAAGCTCAAGATCAAGGGTGACATGACATTGCTGGCGCAATTCCAGACCTGGTTCCAGCAGCCTGCCTGATGGGAGTCCGCGCAAGCGGTTTCGCGCACGAAAATATCGAGGCCTCCAGAAGCGATACAATAAGCTCTGGAGGCCTCGCGCTAGCATCGCTAATTCCGGCCTGGCTCCTCTTCATCCAGAAAGTCATCATCCTCGTCTTCGCCTTCGTTTTCTCCGATGACCATCTCATCCTGATCGGCGTGGAACTCGTCACTGAAGAAGCCAAGCTCCGTTCCCTGGAAAACAGTGACGAGGAAGTCTTCACGCGGCACATCGGCGGACAGAACGAGATCTTCGTCAATTCGCTCGATGACATGCGCGATTTCTTCCCGCTCCAAGGTTTTTTCCATGACGAGCGTGCAGCGCACATCCGCGACGGTGAAGTGCAGGTCAGCCGTGGCGATGCGCTCGGTTCCGAGCATGACGTGATAGCCCTCCGACGAGGGCGTGCGGAAGCTTCTGTCGAATCGCAGATTATCCAGTTGCTCTTTCATGGCAGCCGCTTTCCTCTCATCTATCCGCTAACCGCGAAGAATCTTCATGGCGTGGCCTCGTGGCATGCTATCACACACGGCGCCCTGGCGTATGGTCTGGCGGCGGGCTCGCGAGTTGGCCCTTGCTTCACGTCCGCGGGCGCGATAGCATGCTTCAGTGGCCCGCCGCCGCGTGGGACAGTCTTTGAGGATTGTGAGAGAGGACGAGCGCCATGCCAGATGCGCTTTTTCCCGGCGAGGCTCGCGTCATCCATGGCGCTTGCCCGCACGATTGCCCGGACACCTGCGCGACGGTGACGGAGGTGCGCGATGGACGGGCCGTGGCGTTCGAAGCGGATTCCAGACATCCCATTACCCAGGGCTGGCTCTGCGCCAAGGTGCGGCCCTATCTGGAGCGGGTCTATCATCCTGACCGTCTGCTGTATCCGCTGCGACGTGTTGGGGCGAAAGGCGTGGGCGGCTGGGAGCGCATCTCGTGGAATGACGCGATCGGCGAGATTACCACACGCTGGCGTGAGATCATCGCGCGCTATGGCGCCGCCGCGATATTGCCCTACTCATACAGTGGAACGCTCGGCGCGCTGAACGCAGGTGTCTGTGATACCCGGCTGTGGAACCGCATGGGGGCCAGTGGCCTGGAGCGCGCGATCTGCGACGCTTCCGCCGAGCGGGCGGTGAGCGTCACCTACGGCGCGCGCTGGGCTCCTGATATGCGCGACCTCATCCATAGCAAGCTGATCATCCTCTGGGGCAACAATCCCGCGACCACCGGGCCGCATCTGATGCCGTTCCTGCGCGACGCCCAGCGGCGCGGCGCGTATGTGGTAGTGATTGACCCGCGCCGGACGCTGACCGCCAGATCCGCCGATGAGCACATCCAGCCGTATCCCGCGACTGACGGCGCGCTGGCTCTGGGGCTGATGAATGTCCTGTTTTCCGATGGGCTGAGTGATGACGTCTGGCTGGAAGCGAATACGGTTGGGTGGCGCGAGCTGCGCGCCCGCGCCGCCGCGTATCCGCCGGAGCGGGTGGCGGAGATTACTGGCGTGGCGGCGGATACCATCATCGCGCTGGCCCGGCGCTATGGCGCGACAAAGCCCGCGATGCTGAAGTTCACCGATGGAGTGCAGCGGCACGGCAACGGCGGGCAGACAGCGCGCGCGCTGGCCTGTCTGCCCGCCATCGTGGGGCAGGTTGGCGTGCGTGGCGGCGGACTATATTACAGCGCGAGCGGCTACGCGCGCTGGGACGCCGAAGCGGTTGGGCACGCCAGCGAGTGCGCGCCTCAGCCGCGTGTGGTGAATATGAACCGCCTGGGCGCGGCGCTCACTGGCGAGGTCAGCGACCCGCCGATCATGTCGCTCTATGTCTACAACGCCAATCCCGCGACCTCAACGCCAAACAGCCAGCGTGTACGGGCGGGACTCCAGCGCGATGACCTATTCACAGTAGTCCACGAACTCTTCATGACTGACACGGCGCGCTACGCGGACATCGTGCTGCCAGCCACTAGCCAGCTTGAGCAGGTGGACCTGCACCGCGCCTATGGCCACCGCTTTATCACCTACAATGAGCGCGCCATCGAACCGCTGGGCGAGGCGAAATCGAACTGGGATGTGATGCGATTGCTGGCCGCCGGGATGGGCTATGAGGAGCCGTGGCTGCGCGAGGACGCCGAAACGGCGCTGACGGGCATTCTCGACGCGACACGCGCGCATAATCCTTTCCTTAGGGGCGTGACGATGGAACGGCTGAAGGCGGAGGGCTACGCGCCGCTGAATTTTGAGGAGCGGGGCGACGTCCCGTTCGCCGACCTGCGCTTCCCCACGCCATCGGGCAAGATTGAGCTGCGCTGTGACGCGCTGGCCGCCGAGGGGCTGGATCCGCTGCCGGACTGGGCGCCAGCGGGCGAGTACGCGGGCTGGAAGCCGGGCGTGGATGACCGGCTGGCGCTGATCTCTGGCGCGGCGCACCACTTTGTCTCTAGCAGCATGGCGAATGTGCCAAGCCTGCTGCAACGGGAAGGCGCGCCATTCATTGAGATCAACCCGGAAGACGCGGAGGCGCGTGGAATCGAGAGTGGCGCTGAGGTTGAGGTCAGCAGCGCGCGTGGCTCCTGCCGCCTGCGGGCAGTCGTCACCACGAGCGCGCCACGCGGAGTTGCGATCGCGCCGAAGGGGCGCTGGGCGGGCCTCTCGCCTGATGGGCGCAACATCAACTGGACGACCTCTGACGAGCTGAGCGACCTGGCAGGGGGAGCCACTTTCCACGATAATCTCGTCACGGTGCGGCCAGTCGTAGCGGCAAGCGTCACCGAAGTGACCGCAACCATTGAACCCTCTCCGGTGTTTCACTCCTAAGACGTGAGTTGGAGTTTCGCTCATCTCCTGACAGGAGCCGCTTCCACTCACGTCAGTGAAGGAGAAACGCAGCATGGGGCCAGGAGATGGTGTGATGTCGTCTTGCTCACGCCTACCTTCTCATGATGGGCTACAGCCCGCGCCACCCGTGACTGGCGATGACGCGACGCTGGCCGCCGCGCTGGCGCGCGACCTGAACGCGGGGTTCGAGTCGCTGGCGCGCGCCTGGCAAGACCGTCTCTTCGCCTTCGCGCTGCGCATGACGGGCAGCCCGGGCGACGCGGAGGAGCTGGCGCAGGAGACACTCGTGCGGGCCTGGCGCGCGCTCGCGGGCTATACGCCAGAGCGGCGGCGGGCGCTGCGGATACGTCCGTGGCTATTTCAGATCGCCGTGAACCTGACACGCAATCACGCGCGGAGCGTAGGGCGGGCAGGGACGACGTCGCTCGACGCGTGGGAAGAAAGCGTTGAGCGACGCGCGCCTGGCGCGGCAGA
>JAKAIY010000213.1 GCA_021814145.1 Chloroflexota bacterium | reverse complement strand
TGTTCTTGAGCGCGCCGCCCAGCTCGACTCCCACCAGATCATCGCTGCTATAGACGCGGAATGTCGGGGCTGAGATGACTGTCCGCGCGCGGATGGCGGCGTCGTGATCGCCGCAGGCGACGACCGTCCCGGTCGGCCGGCCATGGGCTATTTCTCCGGCGAGATTGGTGCCCCTCACCCCCGCGAGCGTTACCGCGCCCGGCAGTTCCTGCGCCAGCACCTGCGTCATGCGCAGATGCGAGCCGACCTCCAGTCCCTTGCTCGCGCTCACCACCACCGCGCCCTCCATCAGCAGCGGCGCGACCAGCCGCGTCTGCTCGCGCATACGCTGTGATGGCGTCACCATCAGCACGATCTCACTGCCCGCGACGGCCTCGCGCAGGTCGGCGGTGATAATCAGGCGGTCGGGCAAGCGGACGCCGGGCAGAAAGGCCTGGTTCTCGCGCTCGCGCGCCATCTCGGCGGCGCGCTCCGGGCGGTGCTCCCACAGCGCGACCGTCACTCCCTCCGCCACATTCTGCGGCGCGACGGCGATCAGCCGCGCGAGCGTCGTCCCCCATGCTCCTGACCCGATCACCGCAACCTTTGTCATCACACGCGCTCGCCTTCCCTATACAGTCACTGGCCCTGACGCATCCCCGCCGCGCCGTCACGGCGACAGGCGCCCTTGCATTGTAGCTGGCTGCGGGGATGCGCGTAAACCACGCGTGGTATGCTGGCGTGCGAGATACCCCCGCCGCCAGCGGGTCATCCTGGATGCGCGGGGGCGGGCGCGCCGGGCGGCGACAGCGCAAAGGAGCGGATTCACGCCATGCAAGATGTCATGTCTCACGGCGGCATGCTGGTCGCCAACATCCTCAAGCGCGAGGGAGTCGAGGTCGTCTTCACGCTCAGCGGCGGCCACATCGCCGCGATCTATGACGGATGCGTGCGCGCGGGCATCCGCGTGATGGATACGCGCCACGAGCAGGTGGCCGTCCACGCCGCCGAGGGCTGGGCGCGCGTCACCCGCCAGCCAGGCGTGGCGCTGCTGACCGCCGGCCCTGGCGTCACCGACGGCGTGACTGGCATCGCCAACGCCTATCAGAGCGGCAGCCCGGTGGTCATCTTCGGCGGGGCGGCGCCGCTCGATCAGGTGGACCGTGGCGCGTTGCAGGAGCTGCGGCATGTGGATCTCGTCTCCTCGATCACGAAATGGGCGCGGACGGTCACCAGCACGAAGCGGATGGCTGAATATACGGCGATGGCCATGCGCCAGGCGACAACGGGGCGCTACGGGCCGGTCTTCCTCGAATGCCCGATGGACGTGCTGAACAACATCATCCCCACTGAGGAAGCCGTCATCCCCGACGAGCGCGCGCGTGGCGCCAGCCGCACGCAGGCCGACCCGCGCGAGATCGCCCGCGCGGCGGCGCTGCTGGCGAAGGCTGAGCGTCCGGTGATCTTCGCCGGCTCGACGGTCTGGTGGGATGACGCGGCGGCGGCGCTGCGCTCGCTGGCGGAGCGGCTGAGCGCGCCGGTCTTCCTGAACGGCTCGGCGCGCGGCAGCTTGCCGCCCGACCATCCGCTGCTCTGCGCGCAGGCGCGGCGGGCGGCGCTGGGCGAGGCCGATATCATCCTGCTGGTTGGCGCCAGGCTCGATTTCCGCCTGGGCTACGGCCAGCCGCCGCTGATTCCGGCGGACGCCAGGCTGGTCTGGCTGGATACGCAGGCCGGGGACATCGGCGCCAATCGCGGCGCGGAGGTCGGCCTGGCGGGCGACGTTGGCCTGAACATGGCGGCGATTGAGGCGGAGCTCGGAGCCCCGGTCGCCAGCCATACCGAATGGATGGCGCAAATCCGCGCGGCGGAGGAGAAGGCGCGGGCAAAGGATGAGGCGCAGATGGCCTCCGACGCCGCGCCCATCCACCCGCTGCGCCTCTGCCGCGACCTGCGTGACGCGCTGGACCGCGACGCCTATGTGATCGGCGACGGCGGCGACATCGTCAGCTTCGGCGCGCGCGTGCTGACGCCCTGGGAACCGGGCCACTGGCTGGACGCTGGCCCCCTCGGCACGCTCGGCGCGGGGACAGGCTTCGCCATCGCCGCCAAACTGGCGCGGCCCGACAAGCAGGTGGCCGTCCTCTTCGGTGATGGCGCGTTCGGCCTCCACGGCATGGAGTTCGAGACGATGGCGCGCCACAACCTGCCCATCGTCGCGGTCATCGGCAACGACGGCCAGTGGGCGCAGATCAAGCACCCGCAGAAAGCGATGCTCGGCCATTCAACCGCCGCTGACCTGCGTCCCGGCATCCGCTATGACCTGATGGCGCAGGCCTTCGGCTGCCACGGCGAGCTGGTGGAGCGTCCGGAGGAAATCCGCCCGGCCATCGAGCGCGCCTTCGCCTCCGGCAAGCCCGCCGTCGTCAACGTCCTGACCGATCCCACGGTGGTCTATGGCCGCTCGACGCAGGTCGCTGTGTAGCGTGGCTCAGACCGTCACGAGGTCCTTGATCCTGTCGTATTCGGCGCGCGAGATGGGGACCAGCAGGAGCTGGCTGACGGCGGTGAAGGAGCCGTGCGCGGCGCGGTAGGCGACGATGTGGTCCGCGATGGTCAGGCTGATGCCCAGGGCGTGATGCAGGTCCTCCGCGCTGGCGACATTGATGTCCACCTTGCCGCCCAGCGTCAGCGGCACGGCTTCGCCCACGCGCGGCACATAGACTTCCTGCCCGTCGGCGACACGAGCGGCGAGGTCCACGCGCGCCAGGTCGGCGTCAGGCAGCGCGCCGCCCGCCGCCGCCATGAGGTCCCGCACACGCGCGCCGGCTGGTAGCGTATAGACACCGGGGCTGGCGACATCGCCGAGGATGTAGCCCGCGACCGTCGCGGAGGTGGCTCCCGGCCCGGTGATCGTGAGCGTCGAGGCGTTCGCCCGCGCCGGGATGAGTGATACCACCCATGCGTGGACGCCCGGGGTAAAGCGCGCCACCGCCAGCGCCACCAGCGCCAGCGTCACAGCGGCGTTGAGCGCCAGCGCCACCCGCGAGCCTGCCGTCTTCAGCCTCACACCATACCCTCCACAAGACCAGCCGCCACCGCGCGTACAGATATGGGAAACTCGCCACCAGTCTAGCAGGCGGTGTCAAGCCCCCGGCTGGCGGTTGCAGCCGCGCCTAAGGACGGCTCACGCCACCAGGCCTTTAGGCGCGGGTTTACCCGCCGGCGCCTCGCGGTGGCCATTCACAAGCCCGCGGCGCATAATACCGCTCGCTTGACAAGAAGGCGCACGGATACGTATAGTAACTGGAACTGTCGTGCGTCGAGCGTGATGGAGTCTCATGCGCGGCGCCAGTCTACACCAAGCTTTCGCGGCGCGGCGCGTCGCCGTTCTCCCGTGGCGGGCCTGGTAGAAGCGCTTCGCCAGCGCGCCGCCCAGTCACCGCGCCACCACCCGATCACCCGCCGGGCCTCCCGTGTATCATCCCGCGCGGGCCATCATTGTAGCAGTGTCCTTCATCGGGCCAGCCACCCTCCCAAGGAAGCGGCCCAACGGAGGTTATCGGTTTGAACCCATTAGAAGCGATTGTCCTGGCGCTGGCGGTGGGCCTCGGGGGTGTGGTCAGCGGCTACCTCATTGGCCTGCAACGCTCACAGCTGCGCTATCAGGAGGCCCAGATCCGCCACGAGGAGCAGATGCGCCTGGCCTCGGAGGCGGCGGAAAAGCGGCTGGCGCAATTACAGGAGGAGCAGCGCAAGATCCTTCAGGACACGCGCGACGAAGCCGCCAGGGCGCGCGCGTCGCTGGAAGCGGAGGCGCGCGAGCGGCGCGAGGAGCTCAAGCGCCAGGAGCAGCGCCTGCAAGCCAAAGAGGAGTCGCTGGAGCGCAAGAGCGAGGGGATCGAGCGGCGCGAGCGCGCCATCAACCAGCGCGCCCAGGAGCTGGACGCCATCCGCGATAACCTGGAGTCCCTGCGCGAGCGGCGGATGAGCGAGCTGGAGCGCGCGGCGCGGATGTCCGCCGATGAGGCGCGCGCCGAGCTGATCGCCGCCGTCGAGGAGGATGCGCGCCGCACCGCCGCGCTGCGCGCCCGCGAGATCGAGGCGACCGCGCGCGAG
>JAKAIY010000212.1 GCA_021814145.1 Chloroflexota bacterium | reverse complement strand
CAAGACAGATCACGGCTATATCATCAATGGTCAGAAGGTTTTCACCTCGCGCTACCAGCACTCCGACCTGATGGTGCTGCTCGCGCGCACCACGCCAATGGAGCAGGTTCAGAAAAAGACTGACGGTATGAGCCTCTTCTTGGTAGATACCCGCGCGGCTGCTACCAGCATCCAGGCCGTACCGATTGAGACATTGATCAATCACGAGACCAATCAGCTTTTCATCACCGATCTGGAAGTCCCTGATGACGCCCTTATTGGCGAGGAGGGTCGCGGCTTCTCGTATCTGCTGGACGGCCTCAACGCTGAGCGCATCCTCATCGCCAGCGAATGTATTGGTGATGGCCGCTGGTTCATTGAACAAGCCACAGCTTACGCGCGTCAGCGGAGTGTGTTTGATCGCCAGATTGGAAAAAATCAGGGTGTCCAGTTCCCAATCGCCAGAGCGCATATGGCGGTCGAGGCCGCGAACCTGATGCGACTGAAAGCCGCAACCGCGTTTGACGCTGGCCAGTCATGTGGACCCGAGGCCAACATGGCGAAATATCTGGCGTCAGAGGCGTCATGGGAGGCTGGTGACGTGGCGATGGCGACGCTTGGGGGGTATGGGCTGGCGAGCGAATATCATGTTGAGCGCAAGTGGCGTGAGACCCGGCTTTTCCGCACCGCGCCCATCACCAATAACCTGGTGCTGAGCTATGTCGCCGAGCATGTGCTCGGCTTGCCACGATCATATTAAGGCGTCAACAACCGTAGCGCGACTGTTTCAGAAAGGCAGGCGAAGGCGCATGCCGTCACAAACAGGTTGGCAAGGTCGGTTTTTCGAGGATTTCACAGTAGGTGACATTTATCAGCATCCGCTCGGCAGGACCGTCACCACGACGGATAACATCTGGTTTACGCTGCTGACCCAAAACACGGCTCCCGTCCATTTTGATCATTATTACGCCGCGCAGACCGAGTTCGGCAAGCCGCTCGTGGATTCCACCTTCACGCTGGCGCTGGTGACCGGGCAAAGCGTTACGGATGTATCGCAGAACGTGTTCGCCAATCTGGGCTGGGATGAAGTCCGCCTGCCCGCTCCAGTCTTTGAGGGTGACACCATCTACTCGCAGTCAGAGGTGATCGAGACACGGGAGTCGCGCTCGCGCCCTAACGTCGGCATCGTGACCGTGCGCACGGCAGGTTACAATCAACGAGGCGAAATCGTGATCAGCTTCAAGCGCACGGTCATGATTTACAAACGCGGGCAAGCTCCACAGATTCCACGGCCCGCGATTGCGACAGCGCCGGAGACCCCATCACGGGAAGCGGAGAAAGGGGAGTCACGATGAGCGCGAGCGCCCAGTCCGAACCCAACACGCGCGCCAGCGACGGCGCGGGAACCAGCCGCACGCTGGCGGCGTTTCTCGCGGGGCTGCGCTATGAAGCGCTTCCCGATGCGGTGGTCCGTCGCGCAGAAGAGCTTTTCCTTGACTGGCTGGCGTCCGCGCTGGCTGGCCGGACCGCGCGCCCGGCCACGGTCCTCGATCAGTTGGCCGCGCACATGGGGCCAGAGGATGGCCGGTGTGAGCTTCTGGGCTCGCGTCAGCGCACGTCACCACTCTTCGCCGCGCTCGTCAATGGCGCCTCATCCCATGTGGTCGAGCAGGATGATGTGCACAATGAGGCGGTTTTCCACCCTGGCGCGGTGGTCTGGCCCGCCGCGCTCGCTACCGCGCAAGACATCGGCGCATCGGGCCGCGACCTCATTACGGCGGCGGCGGCAGGATATGAGGCGGGCGCCCGCGTGGGGACTTTCCTGGGCCGCTCGCACTACCGCATTTTCCATACGACGGGTACGGCGGGAACACTGGCCGCGGCTGTCGCTACAGCGCATTTGCTGGGCGCGGACACCACAACGATGCTCCATGCGCTCGGCTCGGCTGGCACGCAGGCCGCGGGGCTCTGGGAGTTCCTGCGCGACGCCGCTGACTCGAAGCAGTTGCACGCCGGTAAAGCGGCGGCGGATGGACTGCTTTCAGCTTATCTGGCGCGCGATGGCTTTACTGGAGCGACACGCATTCTCGAAGGCGAGCAGGGGATGGCGGCGGGTATGTCCTCAGACGCTGACCCACAGCATTTGACGAACGGCCTGGGTGATCGCTGGGCGATCCTCGAGACCTCTTTCAAATGGCATGCTTCTTGCCGCCATACACACCCTTCCGCTGATGCGTTGCTGCGACTCATGCGCGAGAACCAGATAACAGCGCAGGAGATCGCTCATGTGCGAGCGCATGTCTACCGCGCGGCCATTGATGTGCTCGCTCCCGCCGCTGAGGCGCGCACTGTCCATCAGTCGAAGTTCTCAATGGGCTTTGTGCTGGCGCTGGTTGCGCTGGACAGGCACGCAGGCATTGCGGATTTCACGCCTGAGCGCCTGAGCGATCCGGCGACATGCGCGTTCAAAGAACGGGTTGAGATGGTTTACGACCCGGAGATCGAGGCGGCTTACCCGCAGCAGTGGATCGGCCTGGTTGAAGTGGAGACAACCGACGGGCGGCGCCTGGTCTCCCGTGTGGACGAGCCAAAGGGCGATCCAGGAAATCCTCTAACCCGCGCCGAGCTTGCGGACAAGGCGCGCCTGCTTGCGGCCTATGCGGATGGGGCGGCGCCTGATGAGGTTGAGGCGCTCATCGCGCGAAGCTGGGCGCTCGCCGATCAGTCAGATGTGCGCGACCTCCTGCCACGCGCGCCGGCAATCTCAGCGAGGCCCCACTAATGCTGCCATTAGCGGGAATCACGGTTATCGCCCTGGAGCAGGCGGTCGCCGCGCCCTTCGCGACGCGCCAGCTCGCCGATCTTGGCGCGCGGGTGATCAAGATCGAGCGACCCGGCGCTGGCGATTTCGCGCGCCGCTATGACGAGACCGTGCGCGGGATGTCTAGCCACTTCGTCTGGCTCAACCGCTCCAAGGAGAGCCTCACGCTCGATCTCAAGCATCCTGAGGCGGAGGCTATTATCCACAGACTGCTCACGGAGGCTGATGTCTTCATCCAGAACCTCGCGCCGGGAGCGGTGGAGCGGCTGGGTCTGGGGCCCGATGAGCTGACAGCGCGCTATCCACGCCTTATTACTTGCTCAATCTCTGGCTATGGCTCGAGTGGCCCATACCGTGAGAAGAAGGCGTACGACTTGCTTGTCCAGTGCGAGACGGGGCTCGTCTCGATCACTGGCGCCCCCGACACGCCGTCCAAGGCGGGCATCTCAGCCGCTGACATCGCCGCCGGGATGTACGCCTATAGCGGCATTCTGACGGCGCTGTACCAGCGAGAGCGCACAGGCGAGGGCGCCGCGCTGGAGGTGTCGATGTTCGAAGCGCTGGGCGAGTGGATGGGCTATCCCGCCTACTATGCGGCGTATGGTGGGCGCGAGCCGCCACGCGCGGGCGCCAGCCACGCGACTATCGCGCCGTATGGCCCCTTCCGCTGCGCCGATGGCCACGAGATCAACCTGGGCGTCCAGAATGAGCGGGAGTGGGAGCGCTTTTGCGCGCAGGTTCTCCAACGTCCAGAGGTCGCGTCCGACCCGCGCTTCCAGACGAACGTGCTGCGAGTCGCCAACCGTGAGGCGCTGTACGCGATCATCAACGAGGTCTTCGGCCGCCTCACAACGGACGACGTGGCCACCCGGCTCGACCAGGCGCAGATCGCCAACGCGCGCATGAACACGATGCGGGAGTTCTGGGAGCATCCCCAGCTCAACGCTCGTGGACGCTGGCGCACGGTTCATTCGCCGGTTGGCTCACTGCGCGCCCTGACGCCGCCAGTCACACAGCACGGCATGGAAGCGCGCATGGACCCCATTCCAGCGGTTGGTGAGCATACGGACGCGATCCTGACGGCGCTCGGCTACAGCGTCGAGCAGATTAGCCAGCTGCGCGCGCAAGGCGCGATCTAGGAATATGCCCAAAGGGTCGCTATCACCTGCGGCCTCCCGCTCAGAAAACAGGCGGCGTTGCGCGTTGCGAACACGTCGTGAAATTAGAGGCTGTACATAAAGGCATCTCCTTTGGGTTCAAGCAACACGGCGATAATGGAAAGCTGGCTGAATGTGCTCGTGCGCCAAGCGCTTGAGCATC
>JAKAIY010000078.1 GCA_021814145.1 Chloroflexota bacterium | reverse complement strand
CCAGCCCGCGCCGGACCAGCATCCGCGTCACCTCGCGCGCCCGCGCGCCCCCAAAAGCCGCTTCCAGCCGCAGCCGCTCGATGGAGCCTTCCTCGCGGAGCAGCGCCAGCGTCAGCGAGGCATCCTCTGGCAGCCCATCATCCATGCCCTCAACCGGCGCGGTCGCCAGTCGCAACACGCTGCGCGCGCTCCCCGCAAGCCCCGGCGGCAGCATCAGCCGCGCCGACAGGCCCAGCGGGACCCAGTAGTAGTCCGCGATCCATTCGGCCAGCGCGCGCCGCGTCGCTGAGAGCGCAGGCTCAGGCAGCGCCAGCCCTGATATGTCGCGCAGCTGGACGCCGCCCCCTTCACTTCCGCCATCATCCACCGTGGCGCCCGTCTCATCACTGGCGTCCAGCGACCAGACGATCCCAAGCTGACCATGATCGCCATACGGGACGCTCACCAGACTGCCGGGCTGAATTCTGGCCGCCAGATCGCCTGACGCGCGGTAGGTGACAAGGCCATCGCCAGCGGAAGGAGAAGCTGGCCGTAAAACGGCTACCTCGACGCGCATCACGCTAATCCCGCTGTGGCGCGAGGCGCGGCGCGACGGGGACGCGCATGGGTCCCGTCGGATGCTCATCAATCGCGGGCGGCGCGCCAGGACAGGGCGTGGGAGCGAGCCCATATCTGGCGGGGCTGGCCGCTTCAGGCGCGGGAGACCTGTTTTCTGGCTGGACGGCGCGCGCTACGATCCGCGTCACATCGCCAGGCCCAGGGCCATAGCCCGCGCGGAACGACGCGATCTCCGCGCCGATAACGATAAAGACGCCATACGCATAGAGGAAAACCAGCGCTACAAGCGCGAATCCCGCCACCGTGCCGAAGTGGCTGGGATGCAGCACATACCGCGCGTAAAGCGGGAAGATCAGCAGATAGCCCTGCGAGAGCGCCGCCGCTACCAGCGCGCCGGGCCATGCCGCCCGCCACGGGACACCTCGAGGCGTCAGGCGTGTGTACGCCATCTGGGCCACCAGAAAGTTGGCCGCCAGCCCGGCCAGGAGCGCCAGCCAGGAAACCCACGGCGTATCCGCCAGCGCGTCGGGATCCGCGATGGTGATGTCAAGCTGTGGCGAGATGCCGACACGTGGAATGGCGGTCGCGGAGAATACGATGACCGGCAGAAGCAGCGTGAAGAGCGCCAGCATCAGGACGGCCACGCCGTTCTGCTGGAGGATGTGGCGCCGGGGGCGGCGGAAGATGACGCACAGCGCGCTTTCCAGCACCACAAACAGCCGCGAGCCATACCAGACCGCGATGGGCAGCGCCAGCGCCAGCAGCCAGCCTGGCGTTGATCGCAGGCTATGCGCGAAAACCTCGACCGCGCCAGCCTCCACCCGATCCGGCAACAGGCGCGCGATGTCTCTCATGACACCGTCCTGCGCGCGCGATGAGCTGAATCGCAACACCAGCGCCAGCGCCACGATCTGCAAGCCAGCCACCGCGAAGATCGCCTGCAGCAGCGTATACGCCAGCAGGCGGGCCAGATTCCAGCCCCAGTCGCGGTCGAACTTGGTCCAGAACCGCAGCGCGTGTGTTCCGATTGTCATCGTGTCCATTCTGGTCGTCCAAAAGGCTGCCTTCTTTTCGTCCCTGGATGATAGCATACGCTGTAGACGGGCCATGCGGAGCGCGCCGCTTCATCTTCTCCGCGTATTCTCATGATCTATCGCCCGCGATGGTATAAGACCGCGCGATATCCAGAACGGACAGATCCTCAATCCATGCCGTTTTTCCCAGACTTTCCACCTGATGAGACGCTCCGCGCCCTGGGTGTTGATCCGCGCCATATCATTCGCGCCGCGCCAGTGAATGGCGGCTTCTCTGGGGCGCGTCTCACCCGACTGTGGCTGGCTATCCCGGCGGGGGCATGGCCCGGCGCGCCACGCTGGCATGCCACGCGCATCGTCAAGACGCAGGTCGCGGAGAGCGGCTGGATCGCCTCCGCCACGCGCGATACCCATATCCGCGAGATCGCCCTCTGGCAGACAGGCCTCGCCGCGCGCCTGCCACGCCGCATCGGCCTCGCCGTCGAGCGTTTCTTCCCGCTTGAGCCAGGAGGCCCGCCAGCCTCAGGCCCCGCCGCGCTGCTCATGCGCGACATGCGCGCCCGGCTGATGCGCGGCCCGCTCCGCACGCCACCGGGGCGCCTGCCCGCGCCCATCCTCGACGCGCTCGACGCGCTGGCGGCGCTGCACGCCCGCTTCTGGAACGCGCGCGAGCTCGATGATCCACGCCTGGGTCTGGCTTCCCAGCGCGATACGCTGCTCTGGCTCTCGCCAGACGCCATCGAGAAGGCGCTCGCCGCCGGACTCACCGAGCCGTATCTGTGGCTGGCGCGGCGCGGCTGGGAAGCCTTCTTTCGCCTCATCGCCCCTGAGGATGCGGCGACCCTCGCCGCGACCCTCGCCCGGCCCGACCGCGCCCTGGCCGCAATCGCCCGCCTGCCGCGCACACTGGTTCACGGTGATGTCTGGGGACCTAACCTGGGCCGTCTGCCGCCCACGCGCCGCGCGCCGCGCTCTGGCTCCCGCGTTCTGCTGATTGACTGGGCGCTGGCATCCGCCGCGCCCGCCACCTGGGACCCACTCGCCATGTGCGGCGCCTGGCACACGCTCTCGCCGACTGTCCTGCTCGCCGCCTATCGCGCCCACCTTACGCGCCATCTGGCGGCGCGTGGCGTCACACTGGAGCCGGGGATATGGCGCCTCCTGGTCGCGTCCGCCTATCTGCGGGGCGCGCTCGCCACAGGAGAGGCCTACGCCCGCGCCGCCGAGGACGCCGCAGATGGGCGCGCCCGCAGCCGCGCGCTCGCCCGCCTACGCTGGTGGGCGCGACGGGGCGCGCAAGGCGCCCGCCTGTTGGAAGGGATCAACTCACCGTGAAGCGGATGTCTTTCGCCGTCGCCGTCTTGCCGTTGATCGTCAGGGTAATCAGCATGTCATAGGAGCCCGGCGCCAGCGTATGCCCCTGCGAGTAGCTCGAACCCGACGATAGGTATTGCCTGTTGTAGAGCGTAAGCACGACGACGCCGTTCGAGCGCGCGACCACCGTCACCGGCCCGGGCATGCTCCCGCCCGCCGTACAGAGGTTCACAAACACCGGCTGGTTTGAGGAGTAGCTCGTCGCCTGATTACTCACCGAACAGGATAAATCCGAGAATGGGGCGAGCGTGATCCCCTGGAACGCCGCCGCCGCCTGCCGGTCGAGCGTCTGCTGCGCGTTCGGGGTCGCCGTCGCCGTTGGCTGGGCGGGGGTAGCCGTTGGACTGGGGGTCGCTGTTGGAGCGAGCGTCGCCGTTGGGGAAGCCTTGACCGTTGGGCCCGCCACCACCTGACCTGGCAGCATCCCCATCCCCGCCGCGCCTAGCGCCGTCGCGCCACCAAGCAGCAGCAGCGCTACCAGGCCGGCCAGCAGCATATCCCATCGCGGGCCAGGGCGTAAGGGCCTGGTGAGCTTTCCCGCGTCACGGTACGGGCCGCTCATGGTTCCCGCGCGTGCGCCATAGCCGCTGCCCGGCTCGCGCATTGCTCCGCTGGGCGCGCCACGGTAGGACCCGCTATTGGGCGCGCGGTAGGACCCACTATTTTGCGCGCTTCGCAGTGGCCCGCTATTCGGACCGAGGTAGCTCACTGGCGGCAGAGCGCCCACCACACCCCAGCCAGCGCCCTCATTTCCAGGCGGCAGTGGTCCGCTGGCCAAGCCTGGTCGCGGGACACTCACAGGTCCACGCGCGGGGCCTGATGGCGCGCTCCGTGCCCCGTAAGCGCTGTTCCCCAGGCCGCTCAGCGGTCCGGGCTGAGAGCCTGGGGCGCGCAGAGGCGTCTGGAGACCAGCGCCGAGGGGGCCGCTGACGCTCGCTGGGCCACGGCCCGCTGGCGGCGCGTCCGGCGCGGCGGACGCCGGCCAGTTTAGCGCGCCTGATCCTGGCTCTTCAGACAGGCGCCGGGTGACTCGCGCCGGACGCGGACCGAAGTCGAACTGGCCGCCAGGCATGCGCTCCGCTTGCTGACTGGGCTGGTTGGGAATAATCGGCGCCGCTGAGGGCGTGTAGGGCGCGGGCAAAGGAGTAACCTGCGGCGTCGCCTGTGGGCCGCCATCGAACGGATTCGAGGGCTGCGCCCGCAGCGTGCGGTTCGTTGGCCGCTCCTGTGGATCAAGCGGCAGCCGCCCGGTCGCGGGGGCGCGCCATGGCGCGGGGGTCGGCTGGATCAGCCCCTCGGCGAACGGATACAGGTCTTCGGCCAGGCGCTCAGCGGAGCCATAACGGTCCTCGGGGCGCTTGGCGAGGCACATTCGCAGCACATTCCACAGCTCGCGCGGCACGGCGCTGTTATAGCTGCGGATATAGGTTGGCTGCGCGTGCACCTGCTGGTAGAGCACCGAGACCGGCGTCGCGCCAACGAACGGCGGCCGGCCCGCCAGCGCCTCGTAGAGCGTGCAGCCCAGCGAGTAGATGTCCGAGCGCTGGTCCACCTCGCGCCCTTCGGCCTGCTCCGGAGACATGTATTCCGGCGTGCCTATCGTCGCCCCGGTCTTCGTTGGTCCCCGCGCGCCGAGGATTTTCGCTGTGCCGAAGTCGGTCAGCAGCAGGCGGGTGGGATCGTCGTCGGGAAGCAGCATGTTTGAGGGCTTCACATCGCGGTGAATGATTCCCTGCAAGTGCGCGTGGTGTAGCGCGTTCGCCGCCTGGATCATGTACTGCGCCGCTTCCTGCGCGTTCATGCGGTGCGCCGCCCGGCGCCGCAGTGTCACGCCCTTTACGAATCGCATCGCCTGGTAGACGAATTCGTCCGTCTCGCCCGCGTCATAAATGGGCACGATGTTGGGATGGCTCAGCTTGAAGACGATCTCGGTCTCACGAATAAAGCGTTGAATGAACGCCACACGATCGTCAGCGTCGTTAGGAATGATCTTGAACGCGACCTCGCGGCTCTGGTTATGGTCGTACGCCCGATAAACGCGCGACGTGCCACCATGGCCCACCTCTTCGAGAATCTCGTAGGGCCCGAACCGCCGGCCTGGCAAATCATTCCAGCGCATAGCGCTTTTCGCCTCTGTTTCCTTCATGAGCGCGGTCTGGCGCGGCCCACCATCGGGCGAAGGCCATGTCGCGCTCGCGCGGCAAACTGACAGCGGCATTGTAGCCCACGCTCGCGCTTGGGGCCAGTAATGGGGGCCAGGTGGGCCATTCTGGCATGCGAGCGAGCGCCTACTCCCGATCATTTCACTGATCTGCCGTGTCCGCCACGTCTACCGTATCGCGCTTCTAGCAACTGGCCGAGTAGCTCACCACCAGCGTATCGCCAGCGCTAGCGGCGTTGTCGCCTGTCGGGATAAAGTCCATCTCTCCCTGGTGAGGGAAATAAGTTATCGTGTTGGTGACCGCGATGGTCACTTTGCGGCCAGGGCCGAGTGTCCCACTTGTTGGCTTTACCGTGATGCCAGCGACAAGCGTTGGTGTGCTCTCCTGCCATCCCAGCTTGTCCGGGCCATTGTTGGTGAGGCTGATATATTGCGTCCGTCTCGGGCCATTGCAGCCCAGGCTGATCGAAGTCGGGTCCGCGCTCAGCCAGTTGGCTGGCGGCGCCGGTGTGGGCGAAGGGGTCGGCGAAGGGGTCACGGTTGGCGTCGGGGTATCGCTCGCCGTCGCGGTTGGCGCGGGTCCGATGAGCGCGGCTAACGGATTTTCGCCGCCGATCAGCCCGCCCAATACGACCGCCATCGCCAGCAGGACTATCAGCGCCGCTCCGATGGCGGCCACCAGCATGGGCGAGAGCCGGGCGCCCTGTCCGCCAGCCCGCGCCGTTCCACGCGCCGGGCCAGGCCACGCGGGAGCCGCGCCTGACCCCAGCGCGTTCACATTGAACCGGGGATCCCAGACAGTCACAGCGTCAGGCGCGCTAGGCTCCATGCGTGTCGCTTCAAATGGGGCAGAGGCGGCGCCGCCCGCGCTCTCCGCCGCCTGCGCCTCACGCCCAGCGTAACTGGAGAGGGAGGCGCCAGGAAGCGCCGCCCGCCGCCACAGCGCCGCGCCCGCCGCGAACGGCCCGCCACGCGCGCCTCCACGCAGCGACCGCGTCAGCGCCAGGCCGGATGGGGGCCGATCAGACGGGTCTTTCGCCAGCGCCCAGAAGATCGCCTCCTCCACGCGCGCCGGGATGTGCGGGCGATCCAGGCGCAACGGCTGCGGAGGCTCGCGAAGCTGGCGCGCGAGCGTCTGCTGGGCGCCACCACCGCCAAAGGGCGTGTGGCCTGCCAGAAGGGTATAGGCCAGCGCGCCGAGAGCGTAAATATCAGCGGCTGAGCCGACTGGCTGGCCAACAACCTGCTCAGGCGCCATGAAATCCGGGGTGCCCAGCGCGGAACCCGCCATCGTGAGCGCGCCATCACTCCCCGTGCGGGGCTGACCACCTCCCGGCAGGTCGCGCTGATCCAGCGGGCGGGCGATGCCAAAATCCGAGAGCAGCAGGCGGCCATCGGGATGGAGCAAGACGTTGGAAGGCTTCACATCGCGGTGGATGATGCCCCGCTGGTGCGCGTAGTCCAGCGCGGCGGCCACCTGCTCAACGCTGTCCACCACGCGCTCAACTGGCAGCGGCCCTTCGCGCGCCAGCAGATCCGCCAGCGAGCCATCGGCCAGGTAGGGCATCACGAGATAGGCCAGATCATCCTGCTCGCCGAACTCGTAGATCGGAATGATGTTGGCGTGGTCCAGCGCGGCCATCGCGTCCGCCTCGCGGCGAAAACGCGCCAGGAAGAATGGCCATTGGTCGGGGCCAGGCGCCAGCTGCGGGCGCAGCGCCTTGAGCGCCACGAACCGGCGTGGGCGCTCCTGGCGGGCGAGATAGACCGCGCCCATGCCGCCCACGCCAAGCTGACGCTCAATCGCGCATGAGCCAAGCCGAGCGCCAAGTAAGGGGTCCTGCGGGAAATGGTCACTCACGGAGGTCGCCCGGTCCTCTCTGGCCAATCCACGTCACAATTACGTCTCAGTCCCGGCGCGCGGTGACGTCCGCCTCAACACCCGCTTCCAGCAGGCGCAGCGTCTCCAGCGCCAGCGCGATCAGCCCTGTGGCCCAGCCCACGGCGACGCCCAGCGCCAGCGCCACCAGCAGCGCGGGAGTTGAGATGGAGACCCCGGCGCCACCAGCCAGCCAGGCGACGAGCGCCACCAGCAGCGCGCTCGCGCCGCACGCTCCAACAGCCCACAGCGCCGCGCGCCTGAGCGCCTCACCTGAAACGCGCCGCACACGCGCGAGCGCGCCCCTCGCTCCATTACCCATCATGCTCCTCCTTTGACCGCGTTTTCACCAACCTGCGCCACTCCCTGTTACGCGGATGAATGTCCTAATCCCGGAACTCTGGCGGCAGTGTAGCATGCGCGCTTCCGCACGCGCTACTGGCATAGGACAATCCCCTGGCGGTTCTCCAGCCTAATGAGGTGGTAACGGCGCGCCACCGCCAGCCGTTGTAATACAGTGGAAGCCGCGCCCCACAGAGTGGAGACGCTGGCGCGCGGACATCCCAGACAGATAGCCCATAGCGTGCGGCGTGACGAAGCGCGGCGATTGACGCCAGTGTTACAATCACAGATGGCGTCCTTGCCCAACGTTCCGCGTCTACCCGCGTCCCACGGGCCTCCCACGGACAGCGCGGCGCCTGGATGCGGCCCGGTTGTCCCGAGAGACGCCGCATGAGCGGAATCCCACAGGTGGAGGACACTCACTATGCCCCTCGATATCGGTACTGTGGCGTTCTACGTGATCGCGATTGTGCTGGTTGGCTCATCGCTCGCCGTAGTTCTGCTGCGCAATATCGTACATGCCGCCCTCTTTCTGGCGCTGGTCTTCGGCGCCGCCGCTGGCGTCTATGTGCTGCTGAACGCCGAGTTCATCGCCATTGTCCAGATCCTGATTTACGCCGGCGCCGTGACGATTCTGGTGCTGTTCGCGATTATGCTCACCCAGAACGCCATGTCTCGCCGCTCCAGTCCTTTCGGTGGCCAGACGTGGCTTGCCGCGCTGATCGCCGCCGCGCTCTGCGCCGGCTTGATCTTCACGGTAGGCGCGGGCCAGATGGTTAGCGGCTCATCCAGTTCTCCAGTTAACCTCGCGGGCGCGACTGGCGGCACAGCCGCCCGCATCGGGCAACTACTCTACAGTCCCTTCAGCTATAGTTACGTGCTGCCCTTCGAAATCGCTTCGGTGGTTCTGCTCGCCGCTATCATCGGAGCGATTATCATTGGCCGCGAAGACTAGCGCCTGGAAAGACGAAGCAACGACATTATGACGGTTAACCTCAACTCATTCCTGGTTCTGGGCGCGGTCGTTTTCTGCATCGGACTCTTTGGGGCCCTGAGCAAGCGGAACGCGGTCGCGATCCTGATGAGCATTGAGATCATGCTCAACGCCGTCAACATCACCTTGGTCGGCTATGCCGCGACGTTCAACGCCATCCCGGGCGCGCAGCATGGCGACCGCTTGACCGGACAGATCTTCGCTATCTTCATCATCACCGTCGCCGCCGCTGAAGCGGCTGTGGCGCTCGCCATGATTATCGCCATCTACCGGCGCCGGGCTACCATTGACGTCGGCCAGATCAACCTGATGCGCTGGTAGACGCCCGCGCCCAGCAACGTGGGCGGGCGCGCAGTAACGGAGCGATACATGAGTCCCGTAGATTATGCCTGGGTGATTCCGGCGCTGCCACTGGTGGCGATGGTCATCATCCTGTTCGTAACGCGCCCGCTGGATGTGGCCGCGCAGCGCCGCGCCGGGCTGCGCCCCACCGGAGGAAATGGCGGCGCGCATGGTGGACATGACGCGCCCGGCGCGGCGCACGACGCTGGCACGCATGGCGGCCACGGCGGCGCGGACGACGGTGGCCACGGCGGCCACGGCGGCCAGACGACCACCTGGGGGCTGATCGGCAGCGCCATTGGCGTCACGGCGGTGTTTCTGTCGTTTGCGCTGTCAGTGGCGATCCTCTTTCAGTTTCTCAATGACCCCAGCCTTCAGGCGAACGGGAAAGACATCCATCTCTGGAACTGGTTCACCTTTGGCGGCCTGCAGTACACGATTGACTTTCGCGTAGACACGCTGACGGTCGTGATGCTGCTCGTCGTGACCGCCGTCTCGATGCTGGTGCATCTCTACTCTGTCGGCTATCTGGCCGGTGATCTGGGCTATTCCCGCTTCTTCATCGAGCTGGCGCTTTTCACGGTCTCAATGCTGGTCCTGGTGCTTGGCGCCAACGTGCTGGTGCTGTTCATCGGCTGGGAGCTGGTCGGCCTGTCTTCGTACCTGCTGATCGGCTTCTGGTTCGACGCCAAGCCAACGCCGGAAAACCCCGATCTGCCGTACCCGCCTTCCGCGTCGCTCAAGGCGTTCGTGACCACCCGCTTTGGCGACTTCGGCATGCTGATCGGCATCCTGATCCTTTTCTTCACGACCGGGACGTTCAGCTTCGCAACGCTCAATAATCCCGCTACCTACCAGAACCTGCATGTGGATCAGTTCACTGTCACCCTGGCAATGATCCTGATCTTCTGCGGCGCGGTTGGCAAATCAGCGCAGTTCCCGCTGCACGTCTGGCTGCCAGACGCGATGGCCGGCCCGACCCCGGTGAGCGCGCTGATCCACGCCGCGACGATGGTGGCCGCTGGCGTCTATCTGGTGGCGCGCTTCTTCCCGCTCTATTATCAGGTGGCTGGTCCGCAGTCGCTGGAAGTCGTCGGCTACGTCGGTGGCTTCACGGCGCTCTTCGCCGCCACCATCGCCCTGACCCAGAACGACATCAAGAAGGCGCTGGCCTACTCCACCGTCAGCCAGCTTGGCTACATGTTCGTCGGTCTGGCGGTCACGCCGAATAACTCGGTCGGCATCTACCATCTCTTCACGCACGCCTTCTTCAAGGCGCTGCTCTTCCTTGGCTCCGGCAGCGTGATCCACGCCGTCGCCGGCAGCCAGGACATGCGCAAGATGGGCGGGCTGGCAAAGTTCATGCCCGTCACCGCCGCGACGTTCCTGCTGGCGACGCTCTCGATCTCCGGCATTCCGCCCTTCTCAGGCTTTTTCTCGAAGGACGCGATTATCGGTGAGGCGTTCACATATGGCACGGAACACGGCGGCAACTATATCCTCTATGGGATCACGCTGTTCACCGCGTTTCTGACCGCCTTCTACATGTTCCGCATCTTCTTCATGACTTTCGGTGGCAAAGGTGGCGCGTTCGCCGGCTTCTGGGGCGGCCAGCGCCAGTATCGCGGCGACGCGCATCCGCATGAGTCACCCTGGACGATGACTGTGCCGCTGATGTTGCTTGCCATACCGACTGTCATAGGAGGCGCCTGGAGCATCAATAACAACTTCGCCGACTTCCTCACCAACAGCGTCATACCCTACCAGAGCCCTTTCGCCGATCCGCTGACCTATGTCGGGATCGCCGTGGCCCTTACCGGCATCGCGCTGGCGTGGATGATGTACGGTCTCGAGGTTGTTCCGGCCAATGCGTTTACCGGGAATCCGCTGGGCAAAGCGGTCTACACCGTGCTGCTCAACAAGTATTATCTCGATGAACTCTATGGCTGGCTCATCAAGGTTTTCGTCCTTGGCCTCTCCAATGGCGTGGCGCTCTTCGACAAGTATGTCGTGGATGGTGTCGTCAACGGCTCCGCTTCCACAGTGAAGCGCATCGGCGACGCCACGCGACGCACCCAGACAGGTGTGCTGCAAACCTACGGCGCGGCGATCTTTGGCGGCGCGCTGCTCATCATCCTAGCGCTGTTCATCGCTACCGGCGCGTTCGGCAAGTAAGCGAGAGGGAAGCGAGAGACTGTTATGCTGCTAACCGCAATCGTCTTCCTGCCCCTGCTCGCGGGCGTCATTATCCTGCTGGCGCCGGAGCGCCTCTCACGCTGGCTCGCGGGCGGGTTCACCCTGGTCATCTTCGCGCTGGCGATGTGGCTCTACTTTGGGCTGCTCGGCTCTGGCGCGCCCAATTTTGGCTCGGTGACTGATCCGCAGTGGTACATCAACCTTCCCTGGATTAATGTCGCCGTTGGCTCACTCCACTTCAAGGTGGACTACGCCCTTGGCGCGGACGGTCTGAGCATCCCGATGCTGATCCTCAATGGCCTGCTCTCCTTCCTCGCTGTGGTTGGGTCATGGAAAATCGAGAAGCGCCCCAAGTTCTACTTCGCGCTGCTGCTCTTCCTGGAAACCGGCGTGATGGGTGTCTTCGCTGCGTTCGATCTCTTCCTGTTCATCCTGATGTGGGAGATCGAGCTGATCCCGATGTTCCTGCTGATTGGCATCTGGGGCGGCCAGCGGCGCGAATACGCAGCGTGGAAGTTCCTGATCTATACGCTGGTTGGCTCGGCCTTCACGCTGGTGGGCATCTTCCTGATCTACTTCCAGGCGGGTGGCGCCGACGCCAGCTTCCAGCACTTCGCGCAGGTGGCTCCCACGCTTACCGGCTCGCTGCCGCTCTTCGGTGGAACGGTGTCGCTGGCGCTGGTCGTCTTCCTGCTGCTCTTCGTTGGCTTCGCGGTAAAGATCCCCATGTGGCCACTCCATACCTGGCTGCCTGACGCCCACACCGAGGCGCCTACAGCGGTCAGCGTGCTGCTGGCGGGCGTGCTGCTGAAGATGGGCGCCTACGGGCTGATCCGCATCTGCCTGGGCTTTGTTCCACATGGTGCCTCAGAGTTCGCGCCAGTCCTTGGTGTCATCGCGGCGATCAACGTCCTCTGGGGCGCGGGCGCCTCGATGGTCCAGAAGGACATGAAGAAGATGATCGCCTACTCCAGCGTCAGCCATATGGGCTATGTGCTGCTGGGAGTGGCGGCGGCGGCGGTGGCGGGCACGCTCAGCCTGGACTACCGCCAGGCGGCGCTCACCGGCGCCACGCTGCAGATGTTCACTCATGGCACAATCACCGGCATGCTCTTCTTCGCCGTCGGCGTGCTCTATGACAAGGCGCACACGCGCGAGATTGACGTCTTCGGTGGTATCGGCAAGCGCATGCCATTGTTGCTGCTGCTCTTCTCGATCGCCTGTTTCGCCTCGCTGGGCCTGCCCGGGCTGAGTGGGTTCGTCGCCGAGTACATGGTCTTCACCGGCTCCTTCGCCACCCTGCCCATCGTGACCATCCTCTCCGCGTTCGGCGTCGTGCTGACGGCTGGCTATCTGCTCTGGATGCTGCGCCGCGCGTTCATGGGGCCACTGAACATGAAGTGGGACTGGCTGACCGACGCCACTACACGGGAGGCCTTCCCGCTGGTAGCGCTGACGGTGGTGACCCTCTTCATTGGCGTCTATCCCCAACCGATGGTTAACCTGCTCACGCCGAGCCTGCAACAGATGCTGCACAGCATGAGCGCGATTGTGGCTCACTAGAGCTGAGAGACTGTGGGAGCGTACACCGTGAAATCAACGATTGACGCGACGCAAATCTGGATGCTCTCGCCCGAGCTGGCGGTCATACTGCTAAGCTTCCTCGTGCTGGGCCTCGATCTGGTCACGCGGCGCAAGAACGTAGTCTGGGTGACGGCGCTGGTGGGGCTGCTAATCCCGGTCGCGCTTGTCTTCTCCCTGGCTTTCAATACATTCGGCCCGCATCCCTCCAGCGCCTTCTATGGCATGCTGGTAGTGGATAACTACGCCATCTTCTTCGAGCTGCTGTTCCTGCTGATTGGCTTCTCGGTCATCCTGGTCTCATACCAGTACGTCGAGAAATACCTGCGGGCCACGCCGGGCGAATACTACAGCATCATCCTGATGTCGCTGGCCGGCATGATGCTGATGGGAAGCACGGGCGAGCTGATCACGATCTATATCTCGCTGGAGCTGACCAGCATTCCGCTCTACATCCTCGCTGGCCTCTCGCGAGTTGACGCGCGTTCCGCCGAGGCTTCCGTGAAATACGTGCTGCTCGGCGCGATGTCGTCGGCGATCCTGCTCTACGGCATGTCGATGATCTACGGCGCCACCGGCACGACCGATCTGCTGGAAATCGCCAAGGCGACCTCGACAGCCCTGCAGAGCGGCAACCTGTTGCTGATGGTCGGCGAGGTGTTCATCTTCGCGGGCTTCGGCTTCAAGGTGTCGGCGGTCCCGTTCCACATGTGGGCGCCGGACATCTATGAGGGCTCCCCAACCCCCTCAACGCTGTTCTTCTCGGTTGGCTCAAAGGCGGCGGGATTCGCGGCGCTGCTGCGGGTCTTCGTCTTTGGCGGGCTGGTCGCGCTCAACAGCAGCTATCTCTGGGTGATGGTCGCGGTGGTCGCCGCGCTGACAATGATCGTTGGCAACGTCGGCGCGCTACTGCAGACCAACATCAAGCGCATGATGGCCTACAGCAGCATCGGCCAGGCTGGCTACCTGCTGATGGGCTTCGCCGCGCTGATCATCCACAGCACCCCGGCGGGCAACCAGGCCATGCTGGCCTTCCTGCTGGTCTACATTGTCACCAACATCGGCGCCTTCACGGGCATCATCGCGCTGGCTGACGCCACCGGACGCGAGAATATCCGCGACTTCGACGGCTTTGGCCGCCGTAGCCCGTGGATCGCGGCTGGCCTGGCGCTGTGCATGCTGGCGCTGGCGGGGATGCCGCCAATGGCAGGCTTCCTGAGCAAGCTGGTGATCTTCTGGTCCGCCTGGGGCCAGGGCGGCGGCATGGAGGCGCTGGTCATTCTCGGCCTGATCATGAGCGCCATCTCAATCGTCTACTACGCCAACATCGTCTGGCGCATGTATGTCATCGAGCCCGCCAAGCGCGAAGACATCCAGACGCCCGTCTCGGTGGGCCTGACGATGACCATCGCGGTGGTTGGCGTGCTGGCGATGACGCTCGTCTTCGGCCAGGTGCTGGCGCAGGCGGGAGTGAGCGCCAACAGCTTGTTCAGCGGCTTCGTCCACTAACCGCGCACGCGCCGCGAGCACGATACAGCGCCTTCTCCCCTTGAAAATGGGAGAAGGCGCTGTTCATGTCACGCAAGGAGGGGATATGGTCGTCCCGCCCGATGTCGCGTCGCTGCTGGACGCGCTGGTGGCTGGTATCTGTCAGGCGCTGGGCGAGAACCTGGTAGGCCTGTATCTGCGCGGCTCGCTGGCGATGGGTGATTTTGACCCCGCGACGAGCGATGTGGACTACTTCGCTATTACTGAGCGCCAAGTCTCAGCGCGCGAGTTCGCGGCGCTGGCCGCGCTGCATGCGTCGCTGGGCCAGCCGGCCAACCCGTTCGGCGACCAGCTCGAAGGGACATTTGTTGACCGCGCCTCCGCGTGGCGCTACGAGCCAGGGCGACGCTTCCCGACGATTGGGCGCAACGAGGCGCTGGAATGGAGTGAGCACGGCGCGAACTGGCTGCTGGAGCGTTGGATCGTGCGCGAGCGCGGCGTGACGCTGCTGGGGCCAGACTCACGCGCGCTCATCGCTCCCGTTTCATCTGATGACCTGCGCGCGGCGATACGCGACCGCCTGCGCGACTGGGCGGAATTCGCTCGCCAGACCGACGACCCTGAGTGGCGGGGGAGCCGCGGCCACAAGGCATATGTCGTTGAGACGATGTGCCGCGCGCTGCGCACGCTGGCGACCGGCGAGCTTCAGACCAAGCCACAGGCGGTCGCGTGGGCGCTGGCGACGCTACCTGCGCCGTGGCCCGACCTCATCGGGCGCTCGCGGGCATGGCGGGGCGACCCGACTCCCGACGAGAGCCTGAACGCTGAAGTCCAGCGCTTTACGCTGTGGACCGCCGCGCAGGGAGAAGCGGGCCTCTTTCTCTGACAGGCGTTCCGTGAGCAGCCAGCTGAAGCGCCTGGCGCGCTATCCATGTGCTATAATAGTACGACAGCGCGCTAGCGGGACCGTATCATTAAAAGCGCCATCCATCTGCGCGTATTCGTTTCGTTTTCCCAATACCCCTACATCCAGGAGAGACACATCATGGCGAAGAAGGGCGGGCTTTCCAAGACAGCGCGCGTTTCGCTGGTCCAGCGCGACAGCACCAATTTCCTCACCGATCGCGTCTGCATGCAGTGTGGCGAGCGCATCATGCTCAAGGAGCTCCTGCCGGTGAAGGTCATCGGCCAGGGCATGCAGTATTACCACAAGAACCATTTCGCCGTCGCCTAGCCCGCGCGATATACGCGATATATCAGCAAACGGGAACCGGCGGCTTCGCACGGCCCCCGCGCGCGCCACGGCGCGCTGACGGGGGCCTCGCTTTTGGCGCGAAAGCAGATGGCTATCATACACTTGGGCAATGACGCTCTAACACAGGTTGCGGGCGCTGGCCTACAATCTGCTTGAAGAACTCTGGGAATGTATTTGTTGGGGACGTCAATGGCATCATTATCTCCGGCGCCAACACCAGAAGCGCCACGCCAGCCCAGACGTGGCGCGAGCCGGGCGAACCAGCCGCGACAGGGCGCGTTCGCCTCGCTCTCGCTCCGTAATTTTCGCCTGTTCTGGCTAGGACAGGTCATCTCGGTCTCTGGCACCTTCATGCAGAGTACCGCGCAGCAGTGGCTCGTCCTCACCCTCGCGCCAAACAATCCCCTGGCGCTTGGCGTCACCGGAGCGCTGCAATTCGGGCCAATCCTCGTGCTCGGCCCCGCCGCCGGCATACTGATTGATCGCTATCCGCGCCGCAACATTCTTTTCGCCACGCAGACCATCTCCGGCGTTCAGGCGCTGGTGTTGTGGGGCCTGACCGCCGCGGGCGTGATCCAGCTCTGGCACGTCTACGCGCTGGCGCTGTTGCTGGGCGTTGTTACCGCTGTGGATAGTCCCGCACGGCAGGCTTTCGTCAGCGAGATGGCGCCACCGAGTCACCTGCTCAACGCGATCTCGCTCAACTCCGTGCAGTTCAACGTCGCCCGCATCGTGGGTCCCGCCATCGCGGGTGGCCTGATCGCGACGCTGGGCATCCCGCTGCTCTTTTTGCTCAACGCGCTCAGCTTCATCGCGGTGATTATCGGGCTGGCGATGATGCGCGTCAACGAGCTGTTTCCGGTGCCACGGATCAAGGGCAAGAGCGCCGGCCTGCGGGGCGTCAGCGAGGGCATCCGCTTCGTCTGGGCCAACCGGGATGTGCGCATCACCTTCTTCCTGCTGGCGGTCGTTGGCTTGCTGGGCTTCAATTTCAACATTCTGCTGCCGCTTCAGGCGACGAACATCCTCCACGCAGGGGCGGCGGAGTTTGGGCTGCTCTCCTCGGCGCTCGGTGTGGGCGCGCTGCTAGGCGCGCTGACGCTGGCGCGGAGCAGCGGCAAGCCAACGCATTCCATTCTGATCAGCACAGCGCTGATCTTTGGCATTTTGGAGGCGCTAGCAGGGCAGATGGGGACGCTGGCTCCGGCGATGCTCATCATTGCCGCTACAGGCGCCATGATGAGCTCCTTCTCCGCCGCCGCCAATACAACTGTGCAGCTTTCTACCGCCCCTGAGATGCGCGGGCGCGTGATGAGCGTCTACATGATGATCTTCATGGGCGTCACGCCAATTGGCAACCTGTCTGTCAGCAGCGTCGCCGCCGCTTTCGGCGTCCCGGCCAGTTTCGTCTTCAGCGGGTTACCGTGCGCTCTCGCCGCCATCATCGCCGCCGCGCTCTGGCGGCGAGAGCGTGTCCGCTCCGCGAGAACGGCGCATAAGGCGGCGCCGCTGGAGATAGATTCAACCATGAGAGCGGCGGCGGAAACGCGCCTTGGCTCAGGCGTCGTTCCAGAAATGGCGGAGCCGGAGCCGGAGAGCCGGTAGCGCCCGCCACCAACTCAGCCACATGTTATACTGTATAGGACGTTTGTTCATAACATGCGGCATGGCCCGGATAAAGGAGCGCGCGGGATGGAAGATGAGCAGGTCCAGCCGTCGCTCTTCGGTGGCGAGCCAGCACAGCGGCCCGCTCGCGCCGTCCGCTCTGGCGTGTCGCGCGCGGTGGGAACGGACGGCCCGCCGGAGGGGGATAGCACGCCGCCAGAGGCGCAGCCACTCGCCCAGCGCATGCGCCCCGCCACGCTCGACGAGATCGTTGGACAACGGCGCCTGCTCGCGCCTGGCCGGGCGCTGCGGCGCAGCATCGAGAGCGACCATGTCCCTTCGATGATCCTCTGGGGACCGCCCGGCAGCGGCAAGACGACGCTGGCCAGCGTTATCGCTCAGACTACACAGGCGCGCTTTGTCCCGCTGAGCGCCGTCACCGCTGGGGTCGCCGACCTGCGCCGCGTGGTAGAGGACGCCGCGAAGCTCCTGCGCGCCACAGGCCGTCGCACGATCCTTTTCATTGACGAGATCCACCGCTTCTCCAAGTCGCAGCAAGACGCGATTTTGCCGCACGTTGAGCGCGGAACCATCACCCTGATTGGCGCGACCACCGAGAACCCCTCCTTCAAGGTCAACGCCGCGCTGCTCTCACGCTCCCGCGTCTACACGCTGAGCGCGCTGAGCGATGACGATATCCTGATCTTGCTGTGCCGCGCGCTGACTGACGAGACGCGCGGCCTCGGCGCCATGCGGCTCACCGTCACGGATGACGCCCTGGCCTATCTGGTCAGCCTCGCCAATGGCGACGCCCGCGCCGCGCTCAACGCGCTGGAGCTGGCCGCCAGCGTCGCGCAGCCCCAGCCCGACGGCGGGGCTACGCTCGATCTGCCCACCGTCGAGGACGCCAGCCAGCGGCGCGCGCTGCTCTACGACAAGGGCGGCGAGGAGCACTACAATCTGATCTCCGCGCTGCATAAATCCATGCGCGGCTCAGACCCCGACGCCTCAGTCTACTGGCTGGCGCGCATGCTGGAGGCGGGGGAGGACCCGCTCTACATCGCGCGCCGCCTCGTGCGCTTCGCCACAGAGGATGTCGGGCTGGCCGATCCACAGGCGCTGACGGTCTGCATGGCGGCGCAGCAAGCGGTGCATTTCATCGGCATGCCAGAGGGCGCGCTGGCGCTGGCCGAGGCCGCGATGTACCTGGCCGCAGCGCCGAAGAGCAACGCGGTCTACACCGCCTATGGCGCCGCGCGTGAGGACGTGCTGGCCACCCGCAACGACCCCGTTCCGCTGAGCCTGCGTAACGCGCCCACGCGCCTGATGGCCGAGCAGGACTACGGCAAGGGCTACATTTACGCCCACGAGCGCTACCAGGGGGAGCCGGACCCCGCCGACCCACAGCGCCCGCCGCCACAGCGTCTGCAGGACTACCTTCCCGAGGCCCTGCGCGACCGCTCCTATTACCGCCCCGGCGGGCAGGGAGCCGAGGCGTCCATCCGCGCCTGGCTGCGCCGCCGAAGAGGAGAGTGATCTCTCCACCAGCGAGCAGGCGCGGGGCGCCCGAAATCGCCGCCAGCGCGCCAATGCGCTCTCACGGCCTGCCGTTCACCCCGCTTCCCGTAACAGGGGCCATTTTCCTGATTATGGCGCGTTGACCCATTCGGCGGGCCTATGCTACACTCGAAAAGAGCGCCCAGTGGATACGCCGCGTCGTCTCTGGCGCGCCGACCGCGAACCGCGGGGCGCCCTTCACCGGATTTCTGGAACGCCACCAGACGTTCCTTCCAAAAAGCGTCTCAAGAGAAGAGGATGAGCGCCGATGCCCAAGGTTACGTTCGTCAACGAGGGCAAGACCGTCGAAGTCGAGCCAGGCACGTCGTTGCGCTACGCCGCGCTGG
The DNA here is from genome assembly GCA_021814145.1 of Chloroflexota bacterium. Lineage (GTDB taxonomy): Bacteria > Chloroflexota > Ktedonobacteria > Ktedonobacterales > JADMIN01 > JAKAIY01. Next base: position 429 of record JAKAIY010000078.1, on the reverse strand, counting down.
AAAATGATATTCCGCTCTACTGCATGTGGTTCGGCCTCTCGAAAATCGCCAACTGCCACGGCAACGGGCTCTGCTGGACCGACCGCGTGCGCGTTTCGCCCGTCAGCGCCGTCACTGAGCGCAATCTGCTTGAGAAGACGATGGACCAGATCGGGACCTTCCCCAAGAACCGCAGCTCACAGACCCGCCTCGCCTGCCAGGCGCTGGTGTGGGAGGACTGCGAAGTGACCACGCGCTGCAAGTCGCGCAACTCGCGCGGCGCCTAGTCCGCGCCATCCTGGAGAGAGTCCCATGCGTATAGATCGTATCTACGCCGAGGGCGAGGCGCTCAACGCGCTCAAGCTGCTTGGCTTTGAGGTCAAAGAAGTCCCTTATCGCGACGGCCTCTACGAAGTCTCGCACCCCAGGCTGGGCGGCTCGCGCACCTTC
>JAKAIY010000077.1 GCA_021814145.1 Chloroflexota bacterium | reverse complement strand
GTCAGCGCGCCGCGTGTCATCAGCAGCTGCTTGCCCACCTCGACGATCTCAATCAGCTTGGTTGGATTGGAGTCGAGGTCCACCATGTTGCCAGCCTCTTTGGCGGCTTGCGTGCCAGTGTTCATCGCCACGCCCACATCGGCCTGCGCCAGCGCCGGAGCGTCGTTCGTGCCGTCGCCCGTCATCGCTACCAGCCGCCCGCCGCTCTGGTGCTCGCGGATCAGCTTGAGCTTGGTTTCCGGCGTCGCGTGCGCCAGGAAGTCATCCACTCCGGCTTCGGCGGCGATGGAGGCCGCCGTCAGTGGATTATCGCCGGTGATCATCACCGTGCGGATGCCCATGCGCCGCATCTGGTCGAACCGCTCGCGCATGCCGCTCTTGACGATGTCTTTGAGCGCGATCACGCCCAGCATGCGCGGCGGCTTCTCCCCCTCCGTCTCCGCGACGACGAGTGGTGTGCCGCCCGCCCGCGCGATGCGCTCGACGATGGGCGCCAGATCGGTAGGGACAGAGCCAACACCCTGGCTGACCCACGCGCGCATCGCGTCGCCCGCGCCCTTGCGAATCCGGCGCGCGGGCCTGCCGTTCTGGGAGGCGATATCCACGCCGCTCATGCGTGTCGTGGCGCTGAACGGGATGAACGACACACCCACGCCGGGCGTCTCCGCCTCCGCGCCATCCAACTGGAGGCGCTCGCGCGCCAGCACGACAATCGAGCGGCCCTCAGGCGTCTCGTCGGGCAGCGAGGAAAGTAGCGCCGCCTCCGCCAGATCACGCTCGGTGACGCCTGAGACGGGCAGGAACTCGCTCGCCATGCGATTGCCAAGCGTAATGGTGCCGGTCTTGTCGAGCAGCAGCACATCTATATCGCCCGCCGCCTCCACCGCGCGCCCACTCATCGCCAGCACGTTACGCTGCACCAGCCGGTCCATGCCCGCGATGCCAATCGAGGAGAGCAGGCCGCCGATGGTCGTGGGGATCAGGCAGACCAGCAGCGCGATCAGCGCCGTGATCGAGACTGGCCCACCAGAGTAGATGGCGAACGGCTCCAGCGTGACCACCGCCAGCAGGAAAATCAGCGTCAGGCTCGCCAGCAGGATGTTCAGCGCCACCTCGTTCGGCGTTTTCTGGCGGCTTGAGCCTTCCACCAACCCAATCATGTGGTCGAGGAAGGTCTCGCCAGGGTTTGAGGTGACCCGCACAATGATCCAGTCGGAGAGCACGCGCGTGCCGCCAGTCACGGCGGAGCGGTCGCCGCCGCTCTCGCGAATGACCGGCGCCGACTCGCCGGTGATGGCCGACTCATCCACCGAGGCGACGCCCGCGACGACATCGCCATCGCCAGGGATCAGCTCGCCCGCCGTGACGAGGACCAGATCACCCTTGCGAAGCTCTGGCGCGGTGATCCGCTCGGTTGGCGTCGCGAGCGATGGCTCAACGCCCGCCTGCGTCAGCAGCCGCAAGGCCGTGGTCTCGCTACGGGCGCGGCGAAGCGTGTCGGCCTGCGCCTTGCCACGCCCTTCCGCCATCGCCTCGGCGAAATTGGCGAAGAGCACCGTGAACCACAGCCAGAGCGTGACGCTCAGGATGAAGCCCGTATCGCCCCCTAGCTGGGTATCCAGCAGGGAACGCACAAACTCGACGCTGGTGATGACGCTGCCGATCTCGACAACGAACATCACCGGATTGCGCGCCAGGACGCGCGGGTCCAGCTTCTTGAAAGCCTCCACAGCAGCGCGACGGGTAATCGCGGGGTCGAAGAGCGACGCCGCGGATCGCGGACGCCGCGCCTTGGCGACATCGCTGCCAATTCTGGCAGGACGGGTCTCTGGCGTCTGCGCGTCTTCCGGAATGGAAGGCGTCATGTGATGACGATCAATCATGATGGGCTGTTCGCCTCTGATCTTGCCGTTTTCAGGTCCACTAGAACGGTTTGCCCGCCAGGGCCAGCAGTTGCTCGGCGATTGGCCCCAGCGCGTAGGCCGGGAAAAATGTCAGCGCGCCGACGATGAGAATCACGCCGACCAGCAGGCCGGAGAAGAGCGGCGTCGTGGTCGGGAAAGTTCCCGGCCCAGTAGGCGCGACCTTCTTGCCAGCCATCGAGCCGGCCATCGCCATGACGGGGATCAGGAACGCGAAGCGCCCGATCAGCATCGCGATCCCGCCGGCCCAGTTATAGAAGGTGAAAGATGGCGTCCCAATCGCGCTCGTGTCCAGACCGGCGAAGGCCGAGCCATTGTTGCCGGTCATCGAGGAGAAGGCGTAGAGCATCTCGCTCAGGCCGTGCGGGCCAGGGTTGGTGATGGCGTTGACGCCTGGCGGGATAACCGCGGCGACCGCGCTGAAGCCCAGGATGCTCAGCGGCAGGATCAGGATGGCGAGGGCCGCCATCTTCATTTCTTTCTGCCCGATCTTCTTGCCCAGATACTCCGGCGTGCGCCCGACCATCAGCCCGGCGATGAAGACCGCCAGCACGGCGAACACGACGAGACCATACAGGCCGGAGCCAACACCGCCGAAGATGACCTCACCCAGGCCGATATTGGCCATCGGGACGAGGCCGCCGATGGGCGTATAGCTATCAATCCAGCTATTGATCGCGCCGCAGGAGGCGTCGGTCGTGATGGTGGTGAAAAGCGTGGAGGAAGCGATGCCGAAGCGCATCTCCTTGCCCTCCATGTTGCCGCCCGGCTGCGACAGCGCCCACTCGTTCGCTGTCTGGTTCACGCCCAGCTTCGCCAGCGCGGGATTGCCCGCCTGCTCCGCGCCCAGCGTGATGAACGCGCCGAGCAGGAACAGCAGGCTCACCGCGCCGAAGAGCGTCCAGCCCTGGCGGGTGTCGCCCGCCATCTTGCCGAACATGTAGATCAGCCCGGCGCCAAGCGCGAAGATTGAGAGCATCTCAACCAGGTTGCTGAACGGTGTGGGGTTCTCGTAGGGGTGCGCCGAGTTGGCGTTGAAGAAGCCGCCGCCATTCGTGCCGAACAGCTTGATCGCCTCCTGCGAGGCGACCGGCCCCTGCGCGATGGTCTGCGCGAAGCCCTGGATTCCGGTCACGTGGACGTAGGCGTTGAAGTTCTGCGGCACGCCCTGCCAGACGAGGAAGAGCGCGTAGACGAAGCAGACGGGCAGCAGGATATAGAGGAAGCAGCGGATGAGGTCCACCCAGAAGTTGCCCAGCGCCCGCGCGCTCCGGCGCGTGAAGCCGCGAATGACCGCCACGGCGAGCACGACGCCGACAGCGGCGGAGGCGAAATTCTGGAAGGCGAGGCCGGACATCTGGGTCAGGTAGCTCATGGTGGTCTCACCACCGTAGTTCTGCCAGTTGGTATTGGACGAGAAGCTGACGGCGGTGTTCCAGGCCAGCAGCGGATTGACCCCGCCCAGGCCTTGCGGGTTGAGCGGCAGGACGCCCTGGAGGCGCTCGATAGCGTAGAGCAGGGTGAGCGAGACCGCCGTAAAGATGAGCATCGCGACCGTGTAGACCTTCCAGTCCTGCTCGCTCCGCTCGTCCACGCCACTGATGGCGTAGAGCGCGCGCTCCACTGGCCGCAGCGCGGGGCTGAGCCAGGTGCGCCGCCCGTTGAATACGGCGGTGAGATACAGCCCAACCGGCTTGGTAATCAGCAGCAGGAGCAGAAAATACACGACGATCTGCGCGACGCCGAAGAACGTGAATGACATGACGCGCTTCTATTCTCCGGTCTCTCAGAACCGGTCGGGCCAGAGCAGCGCCATCGCGAGGTAGACGCCTACCGCGACGGCGATCAGCCCGACAATCAGGTACTCGAAATTCATGCGAGCCTCTCCACTCCTGGCGCCGCTAGACGCGGTCGCAGGCGTAGACAAACGCCGCCAGCGCGACAAAAGAACCCATCGTGACCAGGATAAACAAAATGTCCGCCATGAATTGGTGGTTCCTCAAAAACATCTCGCTACCGCGACCACGCGCCACACCGGCGCCAGGGCCGGTCTGTTTCCCTATTCCAGCGACAAGCGCAGATCGCGAAGGGCGAGATTCGGCTCACGCAAGCGTCACGCCAACGTGGCGCAATATATTTCGCCTGGTCTTTCTCAGCCTCGATCAGCGACGAGCGGTCAGCAAATGGCTTGAGAACCCGGGGCCGCGGCGCTCAGATTCACTCGCGCGTATTCAGGCCAGTAATCACGAAATAGACGGCATATGAACGGGAGAGCGCGGGGCGTCAGCGTTGACGCGGAAGCGGGAGAAATGGTCATTCAGGCCGAAACGGGCGCCCGGCGTTGGGCGCGCGCGACGAGCCGCAGCAGCGCCTCGATGGGGAACGGCTTGAGCAGCGCGGCGACTGGCGCGAACTCAGCCAGCCGTCCTGCCGTGACCGGAAGCGGGCTGATGACGACGACTGGCGTCGGGCCTGTCGCATGGCGCCCGCTCGCGGGTTGCGGCGTGGAGCGCAGCAGCCGCAGCAGGTCCCAGCCACAGCGGTCGGGCAGGTGCGTTTCGAGCACGATCAGGTCGAAAGGGATCTCCATCTCGCGCGCGGCCACAAACATGTCGAAGGCCGTCTCGACGCTATCCGCCTCAGCGACGGAATAGCCTTCGCGGGCCAGATTCAGGGTAATGATTCGTCGGAGCTGAAATTCATCTTCGACAAGCAGCACATGGGGCATCGCTGGCTCACCTTTCGCCGCCTGAATGACCACTTCCCCGCCCGCCCGGCGCTCGTGCGAGGGGAAAGGCGCGTCCCGGAAGCGCCTCGAAGATGATATGCCGTGGAACGTCAAGGAGGTGTAAGGGAGAGGTGGCGCGCGCGTCTGGATTGTGTAAAGAATTTGGCGGCGCCGTGGCCCGCCCGGCCACTGGTCATGCCGTATCCTGGGTCGTCGCGGCCCTCTGAAGGGCAGGCGCGCCGGCTGACATCGGGCTAAAGCCCTTCTTCGCCCGTTTTGCCGTTCCTGGTCGCGCCTGTCTATTCCGGGCCGCGAATGCGGTAGCCGACACCGGCCTCGGTGATGAGGTAGCGCGGGCGGCTGGGGTCTGGCTCGATCTTGCGCCGCAGCTGGTTGATAAAGACGCGCAGGTAGTGCGCCTCGGCCTCGTAGGACGGTCCCCAGACGGCGTGCAGCAGCACGCTATGGGTGACGACCTTGCCCGCGTTGGTCATGAGGTACTTCAGCACCTCATATTCCGTGGGCGTCAGGCGCGCCTCGCGTCCGCCAACCGTCACCAGACGGCGCTCCAGGTCCATCTCAAGGTCGCCCACGCGCATCCGGGCGTCGCCTCCCGCCCCGCTGGCGGCCCGCGCGACGTGGCGCAAGGCGACGCGGATGCGGGCGATCAGCTCCCCCATGCCGAATGGCTTGGTCAGATAGTCGTCGGCGCCCTGCTCCAGCGCGGCGACTTTATCCCCCTCGCGTGAGCGCACGGACAGCACGATGACCGGCGTCTGCGTCCACGCGCGCAGCTGGCGGCAGACTTCGACGCCATCCATATCGGGCAGCGAGAGATCGAGCAGGATCACATCAGGCCGCCACTGCGCCACGCGCTCCAGCCCTTCCGCGGCGGTCGCCACCCACTCGACACTGAACTCCGCGCCCCGCAGCCCCGCGCGCACCGCGCGCCCAATCTCCGGCTCATCGTCAATCACCAGCACGCGCGCGCCCTCACAGCGGCGCGCGGCGGCGCTGGTTGTGTCTTCCTGGCTCATGGGGATGTCTCCTGGGAAGTTCCTACCATGCCTGGGTCCACTTGCGCTCTGGATGGCTCGGGCAAGTCGGGCAGGGCGCCCTGTGGCCGGTCGTGCGAGAGCGGCAGGGTGAACGTGAGCGTCGCGCCTTCGCCCGGCGCGCTCTCCGCCCAGATGCGTCCGCCGTGCGCGCGGACAATGCTGGCGCAGATCGCCAGGCCCAGCCCCGTGCCCGCTGGCGGGCGGCCCGGCAGCCACGGCAGCCGCGCCTGCCGGACACGGTAGAACTTGTTGAAGACCGTCTCCAGCTCGCGCTCCGGGATGCCGATGCCCTGATCGCTCACCGAGACGATCAGCTCCGCCTCGCTGGTGGAGACGCGCGCGCGGATAACGCTGCCCTGTGGCGAGTACTTGATCGCGTTCTCGATCAGGTTGGTCAGCGTCTGCTCGATCTGCTCGTGGTCCATCAGAACCAGCGGCAGGTTGTCCGGCTCCTCGACACGAATATCGTAGCCGCGCGTCTGGCCGCTCAGGTCAAGCCGGTCCAGCACGGCGGCGATGACATCGCTGATCAGCATCCAGTCGAGATCGGGCCGCGCCACGCCCGCCTCCAGACGCGAGAGGTCGAGCAGGTTGCCCACCAGGCGGTTGAGCCGGTCGGCGCTGGCGTCAATGGACTCCAGCAGCTCCCGGCGCTCCGGCGCGCTCCAGGCGATGTCACCGCGCAGGAGGCTGCTGGCCGCGGCCTTGATCGAGGCCAGCGGCGTCCGCAGGTCGTGCGTGACGGAGCTGAGCAGCGCGTCCTTCAGCCGGTCACTCTCGCGCAGCGCCGCCGCGTGCGCCGCCTCGCGCCCCAGCGCCGCGCGCTCAATCGCCAGCGCCATCTGGTCGCAGAAAGCGGAGAAGAGCGCCGCCTGCCGTGGATCAGCCCCGGCGCGCTCACCACCCTCAGCGCCATCCATCCACAGCCCGTGGATCGCGGGCGTTCCGGAGATCATCAGCTTGCCCACCACCCCGCGCGGTGTCTTGAGCGGCCGCCGCAGAATCGCTGGCCGCGCCGCCCCGGGCGGCGCCTCCACGCCCACATCCCGCTCGCCCGAGATGGCGGCGATCTCCATCGCGCCCGTCTCATCGGGCAGCAGCAGCGCGCAGGTGCGCGCCCCACTGGGAGCGAAGACCGCGACAGCCTGGCTGGTCAGCGCCTCGTACAGTTCCGGCTCGTTTTCCGAGGCGGCGATCAGCTGCGCCAGATGATAGAGCGTATCGCTCTGGCGCTGGCTCTCCTCGGCGTCATGGGCGCGGGCGCGCACCTGCGCCGTCATATGCCCCAGCGTCAGCGCGGTCGCCAGCAGCGCGAAGAGCGACAGCCATTCGGTTGGGGCATCCACAGTGAAGAGATGATAGGGCGGGATGAAGAAGAAGTCGTAGCTCAGGAAGGACAGGACCGAGGCGAGGATCGCGGGCCAGCGGCCATAGCGTGTCGCCAGCCACAGCACCACGGGCAGATACAGCAGCGAGATGTTGCTGATATGCGCAAAAAACTGGATGACGCTGATAATGAGCGTCGCCGCCGCCACGCCCGCGACCGCCAGCGCGCCCTGCGCCAACCAGGCGCGCGTCGTGCGGCGGTGGAACACGGCGGCGAGCGCCGCCACGCGCTTCGATAAAAAGGCACTCAACACGCGCATCAAATCGCCTCTGCGGGCAGCTCGCGCCGTGCGGCCATCCAGCCCGCTCCGGGATGAGCATACGTCACACACACACGCCGCGTCCATATGGCGTGGCGCTTGCGCCTAAAGGGTCAGGGGGTAAGGCGCGGCGGTTAACATGAGGGCAAGCCGCCAGCCAGGAAATCCCGGCGACGCGCGTTGAACAAGGACGGGGGAGGATAATGCGCGAGATGGAGAGCGGCGAGTCACGCGCGTCCGCGCCAGCCGGGCGCGATACACCAGATGACCTGCGCGTGACATCCCTCAATGGCGATGAGGCTAGGAGCCGCCGCGCGGGCCAGCTCTGGCGCTGGGGGCTGCGACTGGGCGCGCTGGCCGCCGTCGTGGGGCTGGCCGCGACGCTGGTGGCGGCGCTGGAGCCGCTGATGCCGCGCCCGGCGGCGGCGCCGCCACCGCCGGAGTACATCGCGCTGGCGCTCGCGCCCGAGCTGCGCTTCTGCGCCACCAATGGCTACTGGTCGCCTGATGGCCGCTATATCGCCGTGCCGCGCGCGCCCACCTGCGGCGCGGGCGTGGCGGGCGTAAGCGACTTGCCGGACATCTATATCTACGATGCGGCGAACGGTGAGCAGGTCACCGAATACACCATCATGCCCACCATCGAGGGGGCGCTGGCGCGGGCGGGTCTCAGCGGCGCGCAGATCAGCTTCTCCAGCGTCACCTGGTCGCCCGACCAGCGTATGCTGGCGGCGCAGTTCGAGGTCTACCAGGCGCTTCCACGCGCATCCAGCGGAATGGATGTCCACGCGCGCGGGGGCGTCGCGCTGATCACGCTCTCCGGGCCGCATACTGGCGCCGTGACCGCGCTCATCAGCGCGAGCGGCCTCTCGCTGGTGGCGGAGGGAGCTGGCTTCACGCCTGGCCCGCTCGCCGTGGACGAATGGGACACGCGCCAGCTCAGCGCGCGCCGGCTCGACCTCCCGGCGGCGCTCGGATACGAATGGCTGCCAGGAGACCTGTTGATTAGCGCCGATCCGCCCCAGCCTGGCGGCGCGAGCGCCACGCCAACGCTCGCTGACACCGCTGGCCCCATGGGAAACCCCACCGGCGGACAGCGCTTCAGCATGTGGCGGACAGACAGCCTTGTTGAGGTCAGCGCGGCGGATTGCGGCCCGGGTGACACAGGCCAGCCCGCGCGGCGGCGAGCGCCGTTGACGGCGCTGTATTTCTCCACCACGGCGTGGTCGCCCGATGGGCGCTACCTGCTGACGATCACCCAGGTCGCCAGAGCGCCGCAGGCCCCCGCCCTGAACACTGACACGCCGCGCCCGCCATTCTGCCTGCCGGCGTCAGCGGCGAGCGCGCTCCCCCAGGCGCCCATCCACGACCGCGCAATGCGCGCCGCGCTGGGCCAGCTTGGCGACGTCATGGATGTGGAGCTGCTGTGGAGCCCCGACGGCGCGCGACTGGCGGAGCTGCCTTCCGCGAACAGCCAGCTATCGAGCGCGATCACGCTCTACAGTACGCTGACCGGCGCCGTCCTGGCGCGCATCTCCGCTGGCCCGTCCCAGATTCCCGGCGCGCAAGGCTCCGACGCCAACGCGCTGTTCATCAACGGGGCCTGGTCGCCTGATGGGCGGCGGCTCCTGACCGTCGTTGAAGGCCAGCAGTTCAACATCCGCGTCTACGGCCCCCGCTCGCTGGGCTAGGCCTGGCCCGTCGTCCACGTCTGCGCTTGAATTGTACGCCACTATGACGTACAATTGAACCATGAAGGAGGAGGCGCGCATGCCAGTCACACCATCACCCGCGCCAAGTGGGCGCGGGCATAAGCGCATTGCGGTCAGGCGTGAACGTTTCAATGCGCGCCTGACCGAGGAGCAGAAACGGCTCTTTGAGCGGGCCGCCGCGCTCTACGGCCAGTCCGTCTCGCAGTTCGTCATGAGCAGCGCCCAGCGCGCCGCCGAGCAGGCGATTCGCGAGCACGAGGTCATCAGCCTCTCGGAGCGCGATTCGCGCGCGGTGATGGAGGCGCTACTCCACCCCGCGCCCGCTGGTCCGGCGCTGCGCAAAGCCGCTGGACGCTATCAGGAGCTCGTGAGCGAGGAGTAGCGTGTGGCGTCTCAGCCGCCGTACAGCATCGCGCCACTGGGAGCGCAGCACGACCGCGCCGCGTTCTCCTGCGGCGAGCCATCGCTCGACAGCTATCTCCAGCGGCAGGCCAGCCAGGATGTCAGGCGTGACCTGGCCGCCTGTTACGTCCTCACGAGGGGTGATAGTGCGACGATCATTGGCTACTACACACTGAGCGCCAGCTCTATCGAGCTAATCGGGCTACCGCCCGAACTGGTGAAGAAGTCCGGGCGCTACCCGCTCGTTCCCGCCGTGCTGCTGGGCAGGCTGGCGGTTGACCAGCGGTTCCAGGGCCAGGGAATGAGCGGGCTGCCGCTGATGGACGCGCTGCGCCGCGCGCTGCGGACAGGCGTCGGCGTCAAGCTTATGATCGTTGACGCGCTCAACGACTCCGCCGCGCGCTTCTACGAGCATTATGACTTCCGCCGCTTCGCGGACCAGCCTATGCGTCTCTATCTGCCCCTGAGCGCCATCCGCGACCTATTCCCGGAGGATGCTCCACCGGGTCATTCCGAAGGCGGCAAGCCAGCGCAATAGCCCACGGCGAACTACCCCGCCCGCTGGCCCGCCACCCACGTCTGCGCCACGAGGTTGACGCCGAAATGGTAGGCCAGCGCGCGCTCGTCAGGGCCGTTCAGGATGGCGAGATCGCAGGACTTGCCTGGCTCCAGGCTGCCCACCTCATCCACCAGGCCCAGCGCGTGCGCGCCGCCCAGCGTCGCGGCGGCCAGCGCCTCCGCCAGCGTCATGCCCATCGCGCTCACCGCCAGCGCGATCATCATCTGCATATTCTCGCTATACGAGGTGCCTGGATTGAAGTCCGTCGCCAGCGCGACGCGCAGGCCGTGGTCATAGAGCCGCCGCGCGGGCGGGTAGGGAATGCTGAGGGTGAAGCTGCAGCCCGGCAGCAGCGCGCCCGTCACGCCCGCCGCCGCCAGCGCGTCCAGCTCAGCGTCAGAGGCGTAGTCGAGGTGATCGGCGGAAGTGGCGCCCAGCTCCGCCGCCAGCGCCGTCCCGCCGGACGGGCCAAGCTGGCTGGCGTGCAGCTTCAGCAGATAGCCCAGCTCACGCGCGCGGGTCAGGATGCGCCGCGACTCCTCGACCGTGAACGCGCCAGCCTCACAAAAGACATCGCAGAAGCGCGCGCGCCCGGCGAACGCGGGCAGCATTCGCTCGCACACCTCATCCACATACGCCGCGCGCCCCTCTGGCGAGCCGCGCCGCTCCGGCGGGATGGTGTGCGCGCCGAGGAATGTGGGAACAACGCGCGGCAGGCCCGGCGTGGTGGCCAGCGACTCCATCACGTCCAGCAGCCGCGCCTCGCTCTCCAAATCCAGCCCGTAGCCAGTCTTGCCCTCAACGGTCGTCGTGCCGTGGGCCAGGAAGGAGCGGAGGCGAGCCTCGCCCAGCCCACGCAGCTCCGCCGCGCTGGCGGCGCGGGTGGCGCGCACGGTGCTGAGGATGCCTCGACCCTGCCGCGCCAGCTCCTCATAGCTCACACCGGCGTGGCGCAGGTGGAACTCCTCGGCGCGGTCGCCAGCGAAAACGAAGTGTGTATGCGCGTCCACAAAGCCGGGGATGACCGCCCGCCCGCCCGCGTCTACACGCCCGTCTGCCGGGACGGAGGCCACATCCACGGCGTCCGCCAGCGCCGCCTCAGGCCCGGCCCAGACGACGCGCCCGCCGCGCGCCGCCAGCGCCCCGCGCTCGACCACGCCCAGCGGCCCAGCCGCGCCCATGACCGAACCCGGGGCCAGCGTCACCAGGCGGCTGATGTTGAGGAGCAGCCGGTCAGCGGCGAGCGGCATCTCAGGACTGCTCCGACGCGGGCCGGGATAGGGGATGCGGCATGCCCAGCTTGGCGTAGATCGCGGCGGCGACGCGCGGCGTCACAATGCCGTCCAGGTCGCCATGCAGCCGCGCGACCTCCTTGAGCAGGCTGGCGCTGACGAAAAGCTGCCTGAGCGTGGTGACGATCATCAGCGTCTCGATCTCCGGCGCGAGGTTGCGGTTCATCAGCGCCTGCTGGAACTCCAGCTCGAAGTCGGTAACGGCGCGCAGCCCGCGCACGATGGCCTTGGCCCCTACACTTCGCGCGAACTCGACCACCAACCCCTCGAATGGCTCGACACGCACATTCGCCAGGCCTACGTCAGCGACAGTCTCACGCCAGAGAGCGACGCGCTCCTCGGTCGAGAAGAGCAGCTGCTTGCTCGGTGTCGCGTAGACGGCGACAATTAGCTCATCCACCAGGCCAGCGGCGCGGCGGGCGATGTCGAGGTGGCCGTTGTGAACGGGATCGAAGGAGCCAGGATAGACGGCGATCAGGCGGCGGGCGCTAGAATCATCGCCCGCTGGGACGGCGCGTCGTTGGGCGTCCTGCTGCACAGGGCTGCGCTCACTTTCTGGCGGTGGCGCGGGAAGCGCGCTGACGGCGAGCCAGACGCGCGCTCGCGCGACGCTGGGGGAAAGCCCCTGCCTGGCTCATCCCTGCCATTGTAGCCAGCCCCGCCGCAGGATGTCCAGCCTGCGGCGAGGTATGGCGCCTAGGACGGTGGCTGATCCTGTCAAGGCCCCGTTCCCACCTCGCCGGCTTCCTCTCCTTAAAAGAGCGGGGAACGCCATGCGCCGCGCGTGAGCGCACGCCCTGTTCGCCATGCGCTCACGCCACCACCGCCGCGCCGGAGCCTCATCTCAAAGGCTACGCCGCAAGCCGCTCACTTCCGTGGGATCACGGGCAGCAGCAGGTAGGAGCCGTGCGCGCCGCCGCCATAGAGCGTCTGCTGGCCGCCGAAGATTTCGACGGGCCGGTCCTGTGGGTTGGTATGGATAAACGGCCCCGAGCCACGGAATGGATTCACGAAGCTCTGGATCACCGCGCCTTCCACCGGGCGCTCGAAATCCTGGCCGAGCACCGTCAGCGCGATGCGGAAGCCTGGCGGCAGCACAACCGACGTTGGCCAGATCTCGATATCCAGCTCGTAGATTTCGCCCATGAGCAGCGGCTGATACTCGTCGTGTGTATGGTACGGCAGGTATTCCGTCGAGAGCGCCGGGTCCAGCTTGCGGTGCGAGGCCCGCAGCCAGCCGTTGCCGAGCGGCGTATGCGGGTCGAGCGCGCCCTGGAAGTCAACCTCCTGACCATCCGGCGCAAAGGCGCGCAGCACAACGAATATGTCGGCGTCAATCCGGTTCGAGGACACATAGAGCTTTGTCGCGACTGGCCCGGTGATCTCCACCGCCTGCTCCAGCGGCGGCGTGGTGAACGTCACCCCGTCGCCCAGCGCTTCGTACGTGATGGCGCTCTCGCCGGCGGCTGGCTCCCAGGAAAGCGCCTGTTCGGCGGGGTTGAGATAGAGCCTGGTCCATTGCGTGCTCGCGAGAGGCCACGCGTCCTCCGCGCGCTGCTCGAACTCCGTGAGATGGCGCACTTGCAGGAGCACGCGCGGCTCACGGTCCCAGCCATTGTCTTCCCCCTTGAGGAAGTGGTCGAAGAAGCGCAACTGGAGCGAGCGGCCATAATCCGTGTAGAAGTGCGTCCAGTGCTCCAGGCCATGCGCTTCGAGCCACTTCTGCTGTGAGGCGGCACGCATGAAGCCCTCGAAGTTGCCGCGCGGGTGCAGCCCCTGGCCGCCCCAGTTGGCCGCCGAGAGCAGCGGGACCGTTATCTTGCTATAGTCGGGCGAGCGCTCCTGGTAGAACTGGTCGTCAAGCGGATGGGCGAGCGCGTATCTGTCCATGTCGGTCCGGTTGCGCGCCAGCTCTTCCTCGCTCAGGGTCTCCGGCCCGGTGATCAGCAGCCCGCTGTTGGGGTCCACGCCGCCGCGCTCACCCAGCCCGTGCTGCACCGTCATAACCTGCTTCTTGAACCAGTTGCCCCAGAAATCGCACAGGATGCCGCCATGACGCGCCATATCGCGGTAAAAGTCGGCGGCGCCCTCCCACACGCACATCGCGGCGAGGTGCGGTGGCTGGAGCGAAGCCACGTGCCACTGGTTGATGGCATAATACGAAATGCCATTCAGGCCGACCTTGCCGTTGCTCCAGGGCTGCGCGCCGACCCACTCGATACAGTCATAGAGGTCGCGCGTCTCGCGTGGCGAGAATGGATCAATATAGCCCGGCGAGCGCCCGACCCCACGCGAATCAACCCGCACACACGCATAGCCCTCAGGAACCCACTTCTCCGGGTCCACGACTTCCCAGCTCAGGTACTTGGTGGTCGAGCCAGCCGTAACATCAGGGTGCTCGCGGGCCATAGCGCTCCACTGATCGGGATAGCCGGTCTGGAACGGCAACCCTTTCGCGTACGGCCCATAGGTGAGCAGCACGGGGTGGCGCCCCTCTCCGGTGGGCCGATAGATATCCGCGCGCAGCGTGACGCCATCATCCATCGGGATGGGAATGTCCCAGTCAATCCGCATGCCATCCGCGATAACGCTCTTCTCACGCATGGTCTCGTCCATATACCCTCCCTCTCTGCCTGAAATTCCAGCGCCGCGCGTTATAGCTCAAAATCAACCGACACGCTATGCTCCGCCAGCGCGCGGGAAACAGCCGCCGCCGCGACATGAGCGGGATGAAGCTGATAGGCGCGGAGATCATCCAGCGACTCAACATCAACGACCAGGCCAACATCATAGGACCGCTGCGAACGTGTCAGGTCGGGACCGATGGCAAGGGAGCGTATTACGGGGATCTCGCGCGCCAGGCCGCGCATTGTCTCCATCCAGCGGTTACGCTCGTCCTCTGTGACTCCGGCCTTATGTTTGAAGAGCACTACATGGCGAATCATCACATCACCCCCGTCTTTCGCGTGAAGCGCGTCCCTCTGGCGCGCACGCGCTGATTCGCTGGCTAACAGGGGAAAAGCGCGGAATCCGCACGGCATACGCCTGATAGCTCACGATCAGCGTACATTCCCGGCGCGCCGGACGTATACAGACGCGCGCACGAGCTTTCTCCGATATTTTTGTCGCGCGCTACAACAAGCCCGCAGGAGACAAGGCGCGCCGCCAGACGCTGGGGGGATGCGCGGAATGCGCATGGCTGGGGTATACTAGCGGACATAACAATTAAGAGTTATGGACTACTAGCGGCTTTCTTTCCAGTTCGCCCGTGTCATCCATGTGTATGCCGTGTCGCTGCGACGATGCCTGCGACATGCCCAAGAGAGGCAGGCGCCCCATGCGAGACAAACTGGTGACGAGCGCGCTCACGCTGCCCCCTGAGCAGCGCATTGATCCGGCGCTCGTCCGCAAGATCTTTGAGACGCTTACGAACATCGAGCCACTGAGTGCCAAGCTGGAAGCGATAGCGGCGAACGTCTGCGATCAACTGGGAATCTCGTTTGTCGCGATCCTGCTCGAGCACGCCCACGGCGACCGGCTCATGATCGAGGGAGCCGCCGGGCTTTCCCTAAGCTACATTACGTCGGTCAACGCGCGCCACGACATTCATGTTGACGCCCTGCGCCTGAATCAGAGCGTCAGCGCCAGCGGCGAGGCCTTCCGCACAGGAGAGCCGGTGATTGTCCCCGATACTGAGACCAATCCGCATGCGCGCGGATGGCGGGCGCTTTTTCAGCAACAGGGTATCCGGTCATTTATCTCACTCCCGCTGCTCTGCCGGGGAACGGTTATTGGCACGCTCAACTGCTACCACACCGCGCCACGCGCCTATAGTGACGACGAGGTACAGACGCTACGCATGGTCGCGGCTCAGGTGGCTATCGCCGGGGAGATCGCGCGGCTCGTTGAGACACAGCAGCAGACGATAGGGCGCCTGGAGGAGCTGACGCAGCAGCTTAACGAACAGCGCGCGCTGCTCGAGCGCGCGGCGCGCATCCAGACGACACTCACACAACTCGTTCTCAACAACCAGGGCATTCCAGCGATCGCTTCGACACTGGCGCGGGTTGTGCGCAATCCTGTGATCGTCCAGGACCAGTTCTACCAGGTGCTCGCGACATCCGACGCAAGCGGCGCTCCAGCCGAGCTGGCCCCGATCTCGCGTTTCGCGCTGGCGATGCATTCTTCCGCGCATGGCGACCAGAATCCACGCGCCCCATTTGAGTTGCAGGCCATGCCCAAGTACGGCCTCGATCACCCACGGGCCGTGGCGCCGATACTCTCCGGCCGGCAGTTGCTGGGCTACGTCTCGCTGGAGATCTGTGAGCTTCCGACCCCGCCATTGACAGCGCGAGCGCTCGCCCAGGCGGCGACCGTGGTAGCGCTTGAGATGGTCAAAGACCGGCTGGCGCATGAGGTCGAGCTGCGCCAGCGCCGGGGCTTCGCGGACGACCTGCTCTCGGGCCGCTACGACGACCCCACGCAAATGCGCGATCGTGGACGGTATCTGGGACACGACCTGCGTGGGCCCTTCCAGACGCTCGTCTTTGATATTGACCAGTTCGGCCATTACGTCGCGGAAAAGTCGCTTTCCGATTCGGAAATCTACGGGCTGCGCAGACGCTTCCACGACGCGCTCCTGGCTGTCGCCAGGGCGCATGAGCCGCACGCGATTGTCGCGGGCCGTCATGACCAGCTCGCTCTCATCCTCTCAGCGATCAATGAGCACGAAAGCCAGGTCGTGGAACATATCGTCGAATCCGTCAAGCGTCTCTGTCGCCAGAGCCTGCCAGACCTGACCATCTCGGCGGGCATTGGCAGGCCCTATCCCGATCTGGAGGGGATCCCGGTCTCCTACACCGAGGCCAGCCGGGCGCTCCATGTGATCCGCCGGCTGAACGCGCACAGCGCGACCATTATGTACGCTGATCTAGGTGTCCAGCGGCTGCTCTTCCAGGTGGAAAATCCGGCTGAGCTGCTCGAATTCGCGCATACCCGCATGGGGCCTGTGCTATCCTACGACCAGCGGCACGATGGCGTGCTCATAGTGGCGCTCGAAGCCTACCTGAGATCCAACCAGTCAGCGCCAGAGGCGGCGCAACGGCTCGACCTGCATCCCAACACGCTGCGTTACCGGCTGCGCAAAGTCGAGGAGCTCCTTGGCGCGTCCCTCACCGACATCAACACCCTGATAGACCTCCAGCTTGCCACGCTCATCCTGAGGCTGCTCGATGAGCCCGCTGAAGCCCACCCCGCCGGACGGGTCAAGCCCACGCGCCATACCAGGAGCTAGCGGGCTCAGTCGCCAGGGCGCGCGTCTCTGTGTCCTGACACAAGGCGCGCGCCAATACTTCATCCTGCGCAACATGGCAAGGCGCGGCGGATTCGCGTATTTTAAGCCCAAGGAGGGCGCGTAAACCTGACTGTGTCTTTTCGGAAAGACGGCCGCACTGGCCCGGGAGACGCCACGCTGTCACCAGGCGTCGCGTTCGCCCGGCTAGCGGTTACCGACCGCTCTGGGGGTCGTCACCAGGGCGGCGGGACACGTCAAGCCATAACGCGAACAGAATGCGAGATGCGAATCAAAAAACTGGATCATAGCGCGCTCGTCGTGCGGGATCTCGAGCGCGCGCGGTGGTTCTATGGCGAGGCGCTTGGCCTGGTCGAGATCCCCCGCCCCAAGAGCTACGCTTTCCGTGGCGCCTGGTTCCGCGGTTCCTCCTTCGAGCTGCACCTCATCCACAGCGACGAAACAACCGCCCCCGCGGGCTTTGGTGACCTGGGCGAAGGCGTGCTGCGCGGACTGGCGCACCACCTGGCCTTCGAGGTGGAGGATCTCGACGCCGCGCTCGCGCGCCTGCGCGACCACGGGATCGAGACTGTCTCTGGCCCCTTGCCGCGTGGGGATGGCGCGCTGCAGGCGTATGTTTTTGACCCTGACGGGAACTTCCTCGAGTTCTTCAGCTGGAATAGCGATGAGTCGCTGGCAGTGGAGGAACGGTACGGCGCCGGCCATCTGCGCGAGACATCGTAGCGCCAGAGCGTGGCCTTGACGCGATCATCATTGGTGCCAGAGCATAGCGGCGCCACTGATTGCCGGGACAGGAGGGACATATGGCGCGATTGCTCGATCTCTCGCAGGAGATCTACCAGGGCATGCCCATCTACCAGGGACACCTCAAGACGGTGATCTGGACGCATGCGACACATGAGGAGACAGCACGCAACTTCGAGGGCGGCTTCTCGTTCACCTCGAATGGCGTGCTGCTCTGTGACCACGGCCCGACGCACGTTGACGCGCTCAAGCACCTGGATCCCAGCCCCGACGCGCCAGCGATTGACCAGATGGCGCTCGGCGTGTTCTACGGCCCGGCCACCTGTGTGGATGTGTCGGGCGCCGCGCCGCACAGCTACATCACCCGGGCGGACATCGAGGCGTCCGTCGAGCGCGATCATGTGGATGTGCGCCCTGGCGACATCGTGCTCTTCTACACCGGAACCTACACGCGCCTGGGCGGCTCGCCCGAATATTCGCGCGATTATCCCGGCCTGGACGAAACCGCCAGCCAGTGGCTCGTAGACAATGGCGCCAAGGCATTTGGCGTGGACTCGCCCAGCCCGGACAATCCTGTCAGCAAGACCTATCCCGCGCACATGATGTGCCGCCGGCATGGTATAACGCACTACGAGAATCTGGCGAATCTCGATCAGGTGGTCGCGAGGCGGTTCACCTTCGCTGGCTTCCCGCTCCGGTTCCGTGGCGGCACGGGGTCGCCAGTGCGCGCGGTGGCGATCTTCGATGAGGAATAGCGTCGAAGAATAGCGCCCCTCGCCACGGCAAGCGCCCACATGCCCATCTCACCAAGGAGCGTATCTATGCCAGTCGCGATCATCTCCGATATCCATGGCAACCTCATTGCGCTCGATGCGGCGCTGAACTCTATAGCAGCCCGCGGCATCACGCAGATTATCTGCCTCGGCGACGTTGCGGCCACTGGCCCGCAGCCACGCGAAGTCATCGCGCGCCTCAAGCGGCTCGGTTGCCCCGTGGTCATGGGGAACACCGACGACTGGTTGCTGGAGCCCAAGCTCACAGAACATGATGATCCCGACAAGCGGCGCATCCAGGAGATAGAGCTCTGGGACTCCGGGCAGCTCACGCCGGAAGATCGCGCCTATCTGGCCAGTTTCCGGCCCACCATCTCGTATGAGCTGGAGAATGGCGAGCGTTTGCTCGCGTATCACGGCTCACCGCGCTCGCACAGTGAACACATTCCCCCAGCCACGCCCGATCACGATCTGGACGCCGCTCTGTCCGGCCACCAGGCCGACATATTCATTGGCGGGCATACGCATATGCAGATGTTTCGCCGCCACCGCCGGAGCGTTGTGATTAATTCCGGGAGCGTCGGCCTGGCCTTTGATCGCGCCTGGCCTTTCGACACCAAAGTGCGCAACGCGCCCTGGGCGGAGTACGCCATCATTGACACGCGCGATGGCGCGCTCAAGGTCGAGCTCCACCGCGCGCCTTTTGACATCCAGGCCTTTCTCCAGGCCATGCGCGCCAGTGGGATGCCTCACGCCGAGTGGGCGGCCGCGGATTGGGCGCTCTCCTGAGCGGCGGGCCTTGCCGCGCGCCCTGTCACAGCGCCTTTCCCAAGCCCCCGCTACAGATTCATGGGCTTTCTTGTGACTCCTCAGGTAAATGCACAATAGCCCTCTTCTGTCAAGTTGGGAGCAGCGGGTGGTAGGTATTCATGAGCGCGCAGAGGTCGGCGAGCCCCGCGGCGAGGTGCGGCAGCGGATGCAGACGCAGCCAGGGCAGCAAGAGGCAAGCGCA
>JAKAIY010000211.1 GCA_021814145.1 Chloroflexota bacterium | reverse complement strand
ACCGCGGGAGACGGAGATCAGCGTCATGGAGTCGGAGAGCTGGGCCGGGAGCCTGCTGCACGCCACCTGGAAGCGGCTGCCGCTGGGCGCCACCGCCGCGCTGAGCGGCTGGGCCCACCGCTACTTCTGAGCGCGCGGCCCCAGCCACACCATCGCTCATACGAAACCGAGTCCGGCGCGCATGAACGAGTATCAGGAAACAGGAGACGCCATCCATGCTCAATACCTCATCCTCTCGCGTGGCCAGGAGCCGCGCGCCGGCTTCAGGAGCCCCTCGCTGGCGGCATATCGCGCTGCTCGGGGGCACGACGACGTGGCGCGACAGTCTCGCGGCGGCTGGCGCGCTCCTCCTGCCCCACCGCCTCACGCGCGGACCCGCTATCGCCGCCTATGAGCGCGCCTTCGCCCAGCGCAGCGGCGTCCGTTGGGCCTTCAGCTTCGCCAATGGACGGGTAGGGCTGTACGGCATCCTCCAGGCGCTGGGCGTCGGCCCTGGGGACGAAGTGTTGCTCCAGGCGCCCACGCATATTGTCGTGGCGAACGCCATCCGCTATCTGGGCGCTCGTCCAGTCTATGTGGACTGCGACCCCACCACCTACAACATGGATTTCGTCCAGGCCGAGCGGCTTATCACCCCCCACACGCGCGTCCTGCTCGTGCAGCATACTTTCGGCGTTCCGGCTGACCTTGACGCGGCGCTCGCGCTTGCGCGCCGTCATGGCCTGGCGCTCGTCGAGGACTGCGTACACGCTCTCGGCGCGACATACCGGGGCCGTCCGGTGGGCAGCTTCGGGCAAGCGGCGTTCTTCAGCAGCGAAGAGACGAAAATCATCTCAACGACATTCGGCGGCATGGCCACGACCGACGACGCCGCGCTGGCGGCGCGCTTACAGGCGTTCCAGGAGCGCTGCGCATGGCCTTCGCGACTTCAGGCCGCTCGCTCCGTGCTGAAGTTCGCGCTCTATCGCGTCCTGATGGACCCATATCTCCACCGTCCCATGCGCGCGCTGTACGAGTTGATGGGCCGGCGTCTTCCACTTCCCCGGCCAACGTCTCCGGACGAGGAGCGGGGGGAACGCCCAGACGGATACCTTTGCCGCCTCAGCAACGCGCAGGCGGCGCTGGGCGTGCGCCAGCTGCGCGCGCTCGATCAGAACCTCGAACACCGGCTCCTGATCGCCGGGACCTACGAGCGCGCGCTGACAGAGCAAGGCGTACCCATAGCGCGCGCGCCCGATCACATGCGGCCCGCCTACGTCCGCTATCCCATATGGGTGCCTGATCGCGCCAGGGCTGTGCGGGCGATCAACCGCTACGCGTTGCCCGGGCTATGGTTTCGCTCGACGCTCGAAGATGGCGTCTCACCCGCCGCGGGCGGGTACCAGCCTGGCTCATGTCCACATGCCGAGGATGCCGCGCGACATCTCGTCAACCTTCCGACACATCCCCGCGTGACGGCGGCGGACGCCTGGCGGATCGCGAAGGCGCTGGCGCCCACGCTACGAGCGCGCGCGAGCGCGGATGCGCCGCAAACGCGGAATGGCGTGGACACCCGCCACTGGGAGCGCGTTTCTGGATAGAGCGTAGAAAACCTTTCGCCAAGGCGCGCCAGCGGATCGTGGAGCGAGTTGGAGCAGTCCGCCCGCCGCTCCACGTCCATTGTGCAGTCCGCATGGGCAGGTTGGAGGAGCTGGCGCGCTTGCACATTGGCCGGACAGTTCACAACCTCATGCTTATGAGCGTGAACACCGAATTCGCGTCATGACCCGCCAACGCTCTTCACGGGTTTCCTCGTGCGCCAACAGGCGACAGATATCGCCATTCGCGCCCACGCGCGTGAGAGAGGAAGACAGCTTATGGTTTCGGGCTTGCCACTGCGGCCACGATCTGTGGAGAAGAACGATAGCGCGCGGCGAAAACTCAGAATCCTCTTTCTGGAGCCCAAGCGCTACACTGGAGCGGAATTCACCGTGCAGAGCCAGCTCATACGCTGGCTTGATCGCAATCAGGTTGAGGTGTTCGTGGCATGTGAGGCGGGCGCCCCCTGGGCGCGCACGCCAACATACCTAACGCTGCAAAAGATGCCCAATATCCATCTGCGCGCCACCGCTTTTGGCCCGTCTGTCACCAATGAGGCGCGAAGCGCCATTCTGCGAAACGCGCTCGAAAGCGGCATTCCGGCGATGTGGAGTCTGCCCGCGCTGGCGTACTTCGCGCGCTGGCGTCACATCAACATCGTACACACTGGAATGAAGCCTCGCGACGGCTTGTTCGGCGTCGCGCTCGCGCGCCTGATTGGGGCGCGAAGCGTTGTGCATCTCCATTCAAGCTGCGCTGAGTGGATGCGCCCACTTACGCGCTGGGCGCTGCGATCGGCTGATGGCGTGCTGGCCGTCTCGGATTACGCCGGGAAATCCGCCGTCAGCTTCCTGGGCGCGCAGCCAGAGCGGGTCTATACCGTGCGTAATGGCATACAGCCATCACAATGGGACTACACCATTGACGGAGCCCCGCTACGCCAGGAGCTTGGCATCCCGGCTGATGCGCCTCTCATTGTAGCCGTTACCCGCGTTTGCCCGTGGAAGGGCCTGGCCGAGCTACTCCAGGCGCTTGTAATCGTGCGCCAGCGCCTCCCGCAAGCGCGCCTGCTCATCGTTGGCGGCGACGATCTGGGCGTGACGCCCGGGCGCGTCAGCTACACACAGGAACTGCGGCGCATGACGAGCGATCTGGAGCTGCAGGATCATGTCACGTTCGCGGGACAGCGATCCGATATCGCCCGTGTGCTCGCCGCCGCCGATGTCTTTGCCCTGCTGAGCC
This sequence comes from Chloroflexota bacterium, assembly GCA_021814145.1. Taxonomy (GTDB): domain Bacteria; phylum Chloroflexota; class Ktedonobacteria; order Ktedonobacterales; family JADMIN01; genus JAKAIY01. Next base: position 1,325 of record JAKAIY010000211.1, on the reverse strand, counting down.
CTGACGAGGGGTTCGGAATGGCCTATCTGGAAGCGCTGGCCATGAAGAAGCCCGCCATCGCGTTAAATCAGGGCGGCCCGACCGAGGTGATCGAGCATGGAAAGTCCGGTTTCCTCACGGAGGCCGGAAATATCCAGCAGGCCGCGGACGCGCTGCTTCAGTTGCTCACCGATCCGGCGCGGCGCGCTGAGATGGGGGCCTACGGGCGGAGGCGGGTGGAGGAGTACTTCGATATCAATCTGGTCGCCCGCGATATGTTGAAAACGTACGAGCGGATTCTAGCCGCGCCACCCAACAGGACCGGGTGGTAGGCCTCAGCGCATCTGGATATTGACACGTCATCGCGCGTCAGAGCCTTGCGGCGCGCCATCACGCTCGCGGCGCGATAGTGTGTCATCGGGGCCCTCCTGGTAGCCGGGAGGGCCCCGATGACCTATTCTGTCATCCTGCTACGCCCCAGGTCTCGATCTCGGCCAGGCCGATGTTCAGGGTCGTGCCGCTGGTCGCCGTGATCGTCAGCAGCAGGCTGCTGGTGGTCTTGGCGCTGGGGAGGGTGATCGTCAGCGGCGAGCCGTCATTGGGCAGCGTCGGCACGCTCACCGTCGTCCCGTCGCTGGACTGCAGCGTGGCCGCCGTGATCTGGTCATTCAGGTTGGGCCGGTCATAGAGCACCACAGAGCTCAGCGTCACCGGGCTGGACCAGCTCAGCTTCAGCCAGCTCCCCGCGCCGCCGCCCACCGTCGCCCACTCGTGCGTGTAGTCCCCCGGATACCCTTCCGCCGACCCATCCACCGCCTTATCCGCCGTCTGCCCGGTCGCCGTGTTCTGCGAGGAGGCCGTCACCGTCGCCGTCCCCGCCAGGTTCGTCACCCCGCCGCCGCCGCCGCCGCCACTACTCGGGGCGTTCACGGTGATCGTTACGCTATCCGGGCTGCTGCTGAGCTGGCCATCGTTGACCACCAGCTGGAACGTCAGGCTGGTCGGGCCGGTGGGCGCGGTGAAGGTGGGCTGCGCCACCGTCGCGCTGGAGAGCGTCACCGCAGGCCCCGCCGTCTGCGTCCACTGGTAGGTCAGCGCGCTGCCCTCCGGGTCCGAGCTGGCCGTGCCATCCAGCTGCACCGTCGCCCCGCTGCTCACCGTCTGGTCAGGGCCCGCGTTGGCCACCGGCGGCTGATTCGTTGACGATGAGGATGTGGTTCCCCAGGTCTCGATCTCGGCCAGGCCGATGTTCAGGGTCGTGCCGCTGGTCGCCGTGATCGTCAGCAGCAGGCTGCTGGTGGTCTTGGCGCTGGGGAGGGTGATCGTCAGCGGCGAGCCGTCATTGG
>JAKAIY010000076.1 GCA_021814145.1 Chloroflexota bacterium | reverse complement strand
GATCCGCCTGATGCTCAAGCGCTTGGCGCACGAGCACATTCAGCCAGCTTTCCATTATCGCCGTGTTGCTTGAACCCAAAGGAGATGCCTTTATGTACAGCCTCTAGGGTGCGCTATGCGCGTGGTGTTGGGTATGCGGGACTTTGCCAATCAGCATAAGATTTCGCCCACCGTGGCCATCTGGTCACGGTGGGCGAAAGGGGCGCGCACATATCAGCGGATGGTAGCAGCCGCTGGACTTTACACATGCGAGACGACTGAGGACGGCCACGCCGGTGGAAGCGCGCCGGAGGCGTGGCCGCCTGGGTTGCGAGTCCTTACAGGAGCATGGCGCTCGGCAGGAAGAAGTAGTAGAGCAGCCCAATGAGGATGAGCCACCCGAGAATCGCCAGCGTCCAGCCCATGTTGTGCCGGATCACCTGGCCCTCGTTGCGGACGAACTTGGTCGTCGCTACGCCAACACTCGCGGTCTGCGGAGCGACTGGCTTACCGACTTCGGCGCCCACGGAGTTCAAGGAAGGCAGGAGCAAGGGTGGGAAGCCGAGTAGCCTTCCTACCTGAACCTGCACCACTCCAAACATCGCATTGGTCGAGGTGTTGCTGCCAGAGAGCGCCACGCCGATCCAGCCGAGGATGGGCGCGAGCAGAATGAAGGTTGGCCCGATCTTGGAGAAGGCGTTCGCCAGCGAGGCCGCCATCCCGGAGAAGTTGAACACGAACGCCAGGCCGAAGATAAAGACGCCCACGAGCAGCGCCCCCCACATCTGCTTGAATGTCCGCTGGAACACTTCGCCTAGGATGCTCATGCGAGGCCGAATGAAGGCCAGCATAATCAGCCACGAGACAAGGATGGAAGTTCCGCCAATGAACGGGGTAAAGCTGAAGAGAATGGACGTCGGCTTGCCAGTGATGGAGGATATCGCCGGCACCGTGAACTTGAAGAGGCTAATCGCCGGTAGCTTGGACCACGGACCTGTCCAGAGCACCACCACGACGATGAGGATCAGGAAAGGCAGCAGCGCGGCGCCGATCGAGTGTCGTGGTTGATCAGCGGCTTCCGGCTCAATGGCGATTTCAGCCGCTCCGGCTTCCTGTGGGATACCGCCATAGCTGAGCACCGTCTTGGGGCGCCAGAATTTGAGCAGAAGTAGGAGCGCGCCAAACGAGACGAGGGAGCCCACGATATCCGGCAAGTACGGGCCAAAGAACTGTGATACCGGGAACTGACCCGCGATATACGCCAGCGACCCCACGACAGCCAGAGGCCACCCATCGCGGAAGCCGCGTTTGCCGCTTACCAGATAGATGAGCACCCACGGTGGCACGAGCGCCAGAACGGCGACGATCTTGCCCACTGACGCCGATAGAGGTATCAGTCCAAGGCCAGTGACCGTTGAGAGCGCAATAATCGGGGCTCCAAGCGCGCCGTACGAGACAGGCGCGTTATTGGCGATGGCCGCGACGCGAATCGCATCAAGCTCCATCACGCCGAGCGCGATCAGGATGGGCGCAACTACCGCCCAGGGATAGCCGAAGCCGACGAGCCCTTCCAGCAACGCGCCGAACGCCCAGGCCAGCAGAATCGTTTGCACGCGCACATCGGCGGTGGCCTGTTTTATCAGCCACTGCTTGAATGTGTCGAAGAGACCTGTCAGCGTGAGCGTATTGAAGATGATCAGGCCCCAGAACGTGATCCAGTCAACGGCCCAGATACCGTTGGCGCTCCCAATCACGTAGGATTGAAGCCCTGTGCCGAGCGGCATTTGCCACCATATAATGGCCACGATCAAGGTGATGACAGAGCCGATCAGCGTCGCAAGCCAGGCGGAAATGCGAAACACTGCCAGCATGATCAGCAATGCGATGACGGGGATGAGAGCGACCAGCGCGGTCAACCCGATGTTTCCAGTCGGGTTGAGCACCTGATGGAACATAGCAAGCTACTCCTTCCACCGTGAGGTATCCGGCGCAGGGCATCGCCGGGACATCAATACCAGTCAAGCACTACAAGGAGGATGCTGCCACAGGAGAAATAACGCGCCTCGCATGTTACAAGGATAATAACATATAGCAGTGCGATAGAAAGCCGCAATTCGTGTCGCGCCGCGCAAGATCCGGGCGCTTTCCTGGCGATGGCTCGCTCCTGGAAGTGAACTTGAGGATGAAGCTGGCGCGCTAACTAGGGGGCACTGCTGGTCCGATGCCAGACACGAACTGTTTTGGGGGATGCGCTGGGGTTTTCAGCGCGGCAAGACTGGCGATCGCAACCGCGACTGCGGCGGGCGCGACGACGCCCTGCCAGCCCCAAAGCTCCCAGCCAAAGCCGGGAATGTACGCGCCTAGCCCACCACCTACATAAAACCCCATAGTGTAGAGCGAGAGCGCGGTCGCACGGGCTCCAGCGCCAACAGGATTGGCTCCGTCACTTACAGAGGCGTTGGCGACAACATGCGATGAGAGGCCGCCCGCGCATACGAGCGCCAGCGCCAGCAACGCCATTGGGAGGAAATTGACCAGACTTAGGGCAAGGCCAAAGGCGCAGATAGCCAGTCCGAGGTAGATCGTCGCGCGCCGGCCGACACGATCCGAGATTTGTCCAGCGGCGAGCGATGCGATCGCGCCAAGGACATACACGAGATAAAAAAGGTTCGCATTACTGGGCGAGAGGAAAAATGGCGCTCCCTCAAGACGATAGGGGGTGTAGGTGAAGAGCGTCAGAAATGGGAAAAAGACGGAAGCGCCAATGAGTGGCGCCCACCACAGGCGGGCCACGATGACCCGGAGCGACGCGGGCGTGGCCGAAGTTCCGTGCTGTGCGGCGGCCTGCGCTCTGGGCGCGGATCGCGGCATTCCAAAAGTGAGGATGAGCGTGCCCAAAGCGACCAGGCCAGCGATGATGGCTAGTCCCCCGCGCCATGAGATGGTATCTACCATCAGGCCAACGCCGAGCCGTCCAACAAGCCCTCCGATTGTATTTGTTCCGATGTAGAACCCACTGACTCGCCCACGCCAGCTAGCTGGCAGGTCGTTGTGCAGATAGGCCAGGCCAGAAACCGTGATTCCCGGGATGACCAGCCCTTGCGCCGCGCGCGTTGCGACAAGCAGTCCAAATGTAGGAGCGATAGCCGCGAGCGCGCTCAGCGCTGTTAGCATGACGAGACAAACAAGCATCACTCGCCTGTTGCCGAAATGGTCAGAGATGCGACCAGCGCCAAGGGAGGCGAGAGCCAGCGCGAAGGTAACGGCGAGCAGGGTCAGGCCCGCAGTGGCCGCGTCAACATGAAAGTCATGCCCGATCTGAGGTAGAACGGGCTGAGTCGAGTACATGGCCGCGAAAGCTACTGACGCCCCAATGTTCGTAGCAATGAGGCCACGCAGCCGGGCTCCGTCGAGCCGCTCGGCACGCTCTGAAGGTAGCGCTCCAGGGGGAACCGCCCCGGTCATGCGTGAATCCAAGTCGTTGCGCGCATCCATGAATTTTGGCTCTTTTCCGCTCGCCCCGTACTGGCGCGCTTCCATCCGCGTCCAGGCGGCCTGCGCGCCAGGCTAAAGACCGCTAAATACCCAGGTATGCGGTTCTTATGGCCTCATTACGCAAGAGGTCTTGCGCTGGGCCGCTCAGCGCGACGCGTCCATTCTCCAGGACGTAGCCGCGATCAGCGCGTTCCAGCGCGATCTGCACATCCTGCTCAACCAGCAGGAAAGCCAGCCCTTCATCCTGGTGGATGGCGTCAATCGCCGCCAATATGTCATCTACAATGGTCGGGGCCAGTCCAAGCGAAAGCTCATCAATCAGGAGCACTTCCGGCCGCGCCATGAGACCACGGCCGATCGCCACCATCTGCTGCTCTCCTCCTGAGAGCAACCCCGCGAGTTGCTGGCGCCGCTCGCGTAACTTCGGAAGCAAGGTGTAGATGCGGTCGAGATCGGCAGTGATCTCTGACTTTGAACTGGCGCGCCTGGTATAAGCGCCCAGGCGTAAATTCTCCTCGACGCTCAGACCGCTAAAGAGCCGGCGTCCCTGCGGCACATGAGCCATGCCGAGCCGCACAATGCGCTCGGCAGACATTCGCGTGATGTCACGCCCCGCCAGGTCAATGTTACCCGACCATACACGCAGGAGGCCTGAGAGCGCCGCGAGCAAGGTGGATTTGCCGGCGCCATTAGCGCCAACCAGCGCCACTACCTCGCCCTGGCGCAACTCCAAAGAGACATCCCAGAGCACCTGCGTATCGCCATAGCCGACGTTCACGTTTCGAACGCTGAGCAGCGGCTGCGATACACTGGTGGGCGTTTCGGAGGCGCTGGGCGTCGCGCTTTGAGTTGGCTGGCTCATGAGTCGCTCTCTTCTCTGTTGGTGGGCGTCAGATCGCTCACATTGGGCGCCAGCTGAACCTGCTCCTGGCCGCTTCTGGCATAGCGCTCACCGAGATAGGCTTCGATTACCTTGGGATCAGAGAGCACTTGCTGAGGCGCCCCTTCCGCGATGCGTTTACCAAAGTGGATGACCAGCACTCGATCAGACACGCCTCTGATCGCTTTCATAATGTGCTCAATGACCACTACTATGACCCCGCTCTGATTGATATCGCGGATCAACTGGACAGCCTGCTCCACCTCGGCTGGCGTCAGCCCCGCCATTACTTCATCGAGCAGGAGCAGGCGAGGCCGCAGCGCGAGCGCGCGCGCCATCTCCAGCCGCTTGCGGTCAGCTATAGTCAATTCATCCCCGCGAAAGCGCGCCTTGGCCGTCAGCTGGGTGCGCTCGATTACCTCGTCAGCGATGCGGATCGCCTCAGCGCGGCCGTGAGCGCGCCCGCCAAAGAGCGCGCCGACAATGACGTTCTCGCGAACGCTCAGGCCCGCAAACGGCTGGGCGATCTGAAATGTGCGCGCGATTCCGAGATGCGCGCGCTGGTGCGGCGATAGTCTGGTAATGTCGCGTCCCTGAAAGCGGATGACCCCTGAGGTTGGCGCAAGCGCGCCTCCTACGATGCCGATCACGGTTGTCTTGCCAGCGCCGTTTGGCCCGATTACCCCCAGTATCTCGCCCGTGCGCACGCTGAAACTGAGATCATCAACAGCGGGCAGACCCCCAAAGCGCTTTATAACGTGATCCAGTTCGAGCATTGGCGCTTCTGCGCCAGTCTCGAATTCAGACGCCATTGGACGCGATGAAGCGTGTGACACGCCGCACCCCCTGCTTCAAACGAGTGGTGTAACTCAGCTTGACTCCTTCCGGCGAGCGTATGAGCTCGCGGACCAGGCGAATCAGTCCCTGAGGCAGGAAGATGGTCACGAGAACGATCAGCGCGCCCAAGAGTGGACCGTGGAAAGCCGGGAAGGTGACCAGGGTGTACTGGTCGAGATACTCGATGATGATGGCGCCCAGAAGCGGGCCCAGGATTGTGCCAGCCCCACCCAGGACGGTCATCAGGATCATCGTGACCGAGATGTTGACATCGAACGCGCCACCCTCGCCTGTGGGGTCAAACGCTAACTGCCAGTACGCGAAAAGCCCGCCAGCGAGCGCGGTTGGCAGCGCGCTCAGCACGAATGCGCCAACCTTGTACCAGTAGGTTGAGATGCCAAGCGCCTCTGCCGCCAGCTCGTTCTCGCGAATGGCCACCAACGCGTATCCCATGCGGGAGCGCGTCAGCCAGACCGTTCCGAGCAGTGTTACCAGCGCCAGCGCCCAAAAGCCGTAAAAGAAAAGGTTGTTCGCGATCTGATAATTGATGGGTGGCGGATTAAGCGAGATTTCGCCAGCTGTCGCGCCGATGTCCTTCGAGGCGACGAACTCCCCTAGCGCCTCAGCGACGCCAAGTGTCGCAATGGCGAAATAGTGTCCGCGCAGCCGTAACACGGGCAATCCGAGAAGGAACGCGAAGAGCGCCGCGATCGCTACAGCCAGCCCCAGCCCCAGCCAGTACGGCTGGTTGTCCTGCAGGATAATCGCCACTGTGTAAGCGCCAATGCCAAAGAACGCGACATTGCCGAACGCGGCGTACCCCGCGAATCCGCCGATGAAGTTCCATCCCTGCGCAAGGGCGATATACATGACGATAAAGGTCCACAGGCTCAGCGTTGACTGGTCTCCCGTCAGCGGGACCAGCGCGATCAGCGCCATGATGCCTACGCCGACGGCCAGTGACCACTGCCACTCCTGAGCGGCAAGCACAGAGGCGCCAGCGACCCGCCGCGCTTTGGCAGGCTCTACTATTGCCATGTGTAACTCCTCTCAAGAGTAAAACGGCCTGCCTAGCAAGCCATTCGGACGTATGATCAGAACCAAAACCAGGACGACGAACGCGATGCCAGTATCCAGACCAAAGCCGATGCCGGGAAGTAGCGGCGCGAACACTTCCGCGAACGCGAAGGCCAGGCCCCCGGCAAGCGCGGCCCAAGGCGTTCCCAGACCGCCAAGCGCCACAATGACGAAGGCGTATAGCGTATATTGGCCGGCAGAGAGCGGGCTGAACTGCGAGTTCATTGCCAGCATCGCGCCCGCGGCGCCTGCCAGGGCCGCGCCAATGGCAAACGTAAGGGCGTATGAATTCGCGATGCTGATACCCATCAATCGGGCGGCGTCACGATCCATTCCCACAGCCAGGATCGCGTTGCCCTGGCGCGTTCGCGAAAGGAACTGGCTGAGCGCTGCGGTAAGCGCAATGGCGATCACTGCGGCCGCGGCGGAAAGCACGGGGATGCGCGCGCCAGCGATGGTTATGCCCACATTGGAGAGCGGTGAATTGATGGCGCGATAGTTCGCGGTAAACACGAGCTGCATCAGATTGACGAGCATCAGATCCAGCCCGAACGTGAGCATGAAGGTCACAAGAAATGGCGCGCGAATGACCCGATTGATCGCCACGTACTGAATGAGCCAGCCAACGCAGAATAGCGCCACCATCGCGACGATGATGCACAGGAACAGATTGATGTGCAGGGCCGTGTATCCCCAGTACGCCGCGTATGAACCGAGGATGAGGAGCGAGCCCTGCGTCAGGTTGACGATATTCATGATGCCCCAGATTAGCGAAAATCCAACGCCAACCGCGGCATAGAAACACCCGAGCAGGAGCCAGTTGACTATGTACTGCGCCATGGTGGCTCTCCGTTGACCAGTCAGGATGGTTACACCACGATGTGACGCCTGTGAGAGCGTGCGCCCGCACAGGCGCCATCATCGGGTCAAGTTGTCCAACGGCGCCTAGCGCTGACCAAACGGCGGCGTGGGGTAGATCATTGTCGCGTTAGCGACTTCAGATGGGTAGACCGTGACGACCTTCCCACTCTGAATCTGGATCGTCACCATCGGCTTCGCGTTATTCTCACCATTCGCGCTGAACTGGATCGGTCCGTAGAAGGTCGTGATGTTGAGGCTTGCCAGGGCGTCACGCACCTTTTGCGGATCAATTGAGCCGGCCTTCTCGATGGCGGCCTCGAAGGCCACGCCGCAGGCCGCTGACTCAGCCGCCTGGTATGAGGGCGCTACGTTGTACTTTGACTGATAGAGCTGCGTAAAATTCGCCGGAGTGCCGAAGATATCCGTGCCCTGATACTTCACTTGCGGAGTCCACTGCGAGCTGCCGAGAACGTCATTCGCGTCACCCCCAAGGGTCGTGATGAAGTCGGGCAGCGCGGGGCCGACAGTAAATGCCCAGAGCTTGGGATTGATGCCAAGCTGCTTGGCCTGTTTCAAGGTGGTAAGCGCTTCGTCCTCATGGCCTGAGCCAAGGACCATGTCGGGGACACCGCCATTGGCGGACGTCTTGATCTGCGTCAGAATGCCTGTCAGATCGGTTGTGTCGGCGGGATAGGACTGTGTATAGACGACATCCAGACCATGGCCTTTCGCGTAGGCAATCGCCGCCTGCGCTACCTCGGTCGAGAACGCGTCATTCGCGTTGATAATAGCGATGGTCTTTGGCGGGTTCGGCTGGGCGAGCGCGGCGCGCAGAATCGTTCCGGCGTACTCTGGTGTTGGGCTGAGAACACCGAAGATATACGGATTGTTTTTGGCGAAGATCGCCTGCGCGGCGCCATTGCCTTCTACCATGGGGATCTGGTACTGCTGGGCGATGACCTCATCGGTGAGCGTCGCGCCAGAGCCGTACGGGCCAAGCATGAAGTTGACATGATCCGATGTGATGAGCTGGCGGGTGAGTTGCGCGCTCTTCTGCGAGCTGCTGGCGTCGTCGTAATACTTGATCTTGACCTGGTATGACGTATTGCCAACCTTGATGCCGCCGTGCGCGTTCACCTGATCCGCCCAGAGGTTGTAGCCATTGAGCGTATCTGTGCCTTCATGCGACAGGCTCCCTGTCAACGAGACCGGGGCCCCAAAAACGAGCGTGCCGCTGGAGGCGCTTCCGCTGCTGGTTCCGCAAGCGGCCAGCGCGGCGGTCGCCAGCGCGGTTACGATGAGCGCCGGAATGAACGTATGCGACTTTCGTAGTCGAGACTGCAACATTGCGCCCCCTATCCATTCTTGGCGATGGTGGGTTGCGAGGCGTCCAGCGCGCCCAACGCAACACCGTAGTTTCTCTGGCGGACAGCGCAGACCAGAGCCGGTTCAAGGCAAGCGCGCTGTCTCACAGATAGCCGCTGGGCTCCATGCGCATGAGGTCTCAGACCATCAACCAGCGCGTGGGTATCAGGAATACGTCACACGAGGATAAATTCTCACGCCCGAGATCTTGAACGCCGGTGAACGGGATGAGGTTGGATTCCCCCAGCGACGTTTGGCGGCTCGCACCTCCTCACTTTATTCACGCTCGTCTCGTGAGCGACGTGATCCATAACGACATGATCTATAGAGATCCCATTTCTCGTGGTGTCGTTGAGCACCACGGCGGGAAATCTCTCCGGCTAGTACACTACGCCACTCAGCGTCGGATTCTTCCCTGGTGATTCAATCCAGGTTTCAATGAGCGGCTCGATTAATGCTATCCGCCGACGCTTTTCGGCGCGATGCCCCGGCAATCACCTCATCCGGGAAGATGGGCTTTCATTCCGGCATTGGCTCAACATATGGCCGGTCGTTAGAAACCGGAGATCCGGAAGAAAGCAGGTCACTGCTGGAGCGCTGTCGCGCCAGCGTTCTCAAAACGGATTACCTCCCAGACAAGGGAAGGCTTCTCATGTTTGCGTCCGATGACACGCAGAGCCTGAACGTCAGGCGTTATCACTGCGCTAGCTCGATGACTTTCCGCTTGCTGGCGCGCCGTGAGCTGGCTCGCGACAAGATCTGGCGCCCACCCCCAGCTATCGCCGCCGGGCTTCTTGTGTGCGCCAAGTATACAGCAAGCTCTATTCCGCCGTCTAGTATACACCCGCCTGGACATAAAATGATGTGAAGGGATTTCCTGTTGTGTCGCGCCGTAGGGTGAGGCATCCCACGGAACATCTGTATTGCGCTCTGTTACTCTCCTTTCGCGTCATCGCAGCCTCTTGTATGCGCCTTGTCTTGTCCTCTCTTCATGCTACACTTGCTACCATGTTCGAGTCTAAGTAATGAAGAGTGGGGCGCTGCATGAAATTAGCCGGTAAGCGAGCAGCCGATGCTAATATGCGTGAGCCAGCGCTGCCACACGCGCCCTGGCGAGGCGTGTACTATGGGTGGCTCCTCGTTATCACGCTCTCTGTGACGGAAATTACCTCGTGGGGAGCCTTGTATTACGCCTTCACTGTGTTCATTAATCCCATGCGTGAAACGCTGGGGTGGTCGAGCGCCAGCATCTCGGGAGCTTTCTCACTGGCGTTGCTTCTGTCGGGTGTCATCGGATTGCCGTTGGGGCGCTGGCTGGATTACCATGGCCCGCGCCTTGTGATGACCGCGGGATCCGTCGCGGCAGTCGCGCTCCTGGTCGCCTGGTCGCGCGTGGACAATTTGACGGCTTTCTATCTCATCTGGGCAGGCTTGGGCGTCACGATGGGGGCGGTGCTCTATGAGCCAGCGTTCTTCGTTATCGCCACATGGTTTCGACGCAAGCGCGGGCAGGCGTTGACGCTGCTGACCTTTTTCGCTGGTTTCGCAAGCGTCATTTTTGTGCCTTTGTCAGGATGGCTTGTTCAGATTCAGGGATGGCGGGACGCGCTGGTGAGCCTTGCCGTGATCGTGGGCATCCTGACGATTCCGCCCCACGCGCTCATGTTGCGGCGGCGGCCAGAGGATATGGGGCTTGTGATTGATGGTGAGCCACCACAGCGTGCGGCGATTCACGATAGCGAACGGTCTGAGCCGAGCCTGACGCTGCGGGCCGCTATGCGCAACAGCTTGTTCTGGCTGCTCACAGGCGCGTTTTTCTGCGCCAACGTGACCGTTACCGCAGTGTTTGTCTACCTCGTGCCGTATCTCACAGCGATCGGCTATAACCCGGGCGCCGCGGCGACTATCGTGGGCCTGGTAGGAGTAGCGGCGCTTCCAGGTCGGGCTATTCTGACGCGCATAGGTGACTGGCTTCCGAGGAGCCTGGTGGCCAGCGGTATATTTTTCTCTCAGATGACCGGGATTCTGCTGTTGCTCTTGGCGCCGGGCGTCATCGGTATCGCGGGCTTTGTCATTCTGTTCGGAGTAGGCTTTGGATCGGTCACGCCAGCGCGCGCCGCGCTTGTGGCGGAGTACTATGGCCCGGCGCATTTTGGCCATATCAATGGCACGGTAGCGTTCGTCCTCTATCTGGCGCGAGCGCTCGCTCCGCTGGGCGCGGGATTGGTATACGAGGCCACAGGAGGGTATACCGCGCTCTTCTGGGGGATGGTCGGGATTATGGCGCTTTCCGTCGCGCTGATGATGCTGAGCCGCGTCGTTACTCAGGGCTCCAGGCGACAATGAAGAGAAGCGCCAGTGGAGACGGCGCGGTGTACGCATCCAGGCGATTCACTTGGGGCGGACCTGGCGCTCGCCCCCAAACGAAAGCGAGCATACGATGTCCTCCTGGCGGACGCGCGATGCCGATATTACAGAACTGCTGGATGTAGAAATGACCGCGCGCACTGACCTGGCGCGTAATTTGCGCGATATTCGCCGGATCAACGCGCTGCTCGGTTGGACCGCGTTCACCGCGCGCGCGATTATCACCTGGATCCGCCGTGAGCCGGGCCGCGTGTGGACGTTGCTCGATGTGGCGTCAGGCTCAGCTGATATCCCTATCGCTATCGCGCGAGCCGCAAAGCGCGCTGGGCTCGCGCTGGAGATCACAGCGACTGATCGCAACCCACGGATCACCGACATCGCGCGCGAGCGGAGCGTGAGTATCCCAACGCTCCGGGTCGAAACACAGGACGCGCTGGCGCTGCCCTATGCCACAGGGAGTTTCGACATTGCGCTCTGCACGCTGGCGCTGCACCACTTTGAGCCGGACGCCGCCCAGGAGTTGCTCGCTTCGATGGCGCGCGTCGGACGGCGAGTGTTCGTTTACGATGTTGTGCGCTCGCCTTTGGCATACGCGGGGGTTGTAGCATTGACGCGCCTTGGGGGGATGAGTCCAATGACGCGGCATGATGGCCCGGCCTCCGTGCGCCGGGCGTATTCGCAGGCGGAAGCGCGCGCGCTGGCGGCAGACGCGGGATTGCGGAACATTGAGGCGCATGTGCGCTTTCCATACCGCCTGTCGCTCACCGCTGATGGCATGGCAGCCGCTAAAGGAGGTCTGGATGCGCTATGACGTCGCCATCGTCGGCGCTGGTCCGGCAGGCGCGGCCAGCGCAATCCACCTCGCGCGTGGCGGCCAGAGCGTGGCGCTCCTCGACCGCGCCATCTTTCCGCGCGACAAGCCATGCGCAGAGTACCTGAGCCCCGCCGTTGAGCCACTGCTCTATGCGCTGGGGATAGAAGCGCCACTGGAAGCCGAGCGCCCGCACCGATTGCGTGGCTTCCGTATTTATGCGCCTGACGGCAGCGTGATTCAGGGTGATTTCGCGGCCACACGTGGCGCAGATGGCCAGAGCCTCTTCGAGACAGGGCTGGTGATTCGCCGCCTGTTGCTCGACGCGGCGATTGTGGAGGGCGCGCGGCGGGCGGGAGCCGAGGTGCGCGAAGGCTGGCGGCTAGGGCGGATCGCGCGGATTGACGGTGGCTATCGCCTGTATCCAGTTGGCGCGGGAGAGCCGGTGGAGGCACGACTGCTGGTGGCGGCAGACGGCTTGCATTCGACGGTGGCCCGGCGTCTGGGGCTGCATGCCACGGGGCGCATGCGCAAGATTGGCCTGGTCGCGCATATACGTGGAATAGCTGGTCTTGTGGAATATGGAGAAATGCACGTCGCTAATCGCCGGTATGTTGGCGTCGCGCCAATGGAGCCGGGAGATCATGATGCGCTGTGCAACGTGGCGATGGTCGTGGATGAAGAGCGCGACGGGCGTCAGCTGGCGGGGAGACCGGAGGAGTTCCTGCTTGCCTCGCTGCGCACGTTTCCTCGGCTACGCGACAGGCTCGATCAACTCAGCGTTGAGCGACGTACATTGACCGTCAGCCGGCTCTCAATCCATGCGCGGCGCCTCTCGGACGCACGCCTGCTGCTCGTCGGGGACGCTACCGGATATTACGATCCATTTACGGGGGAAGGCATCTATCGCGCGTTGCGTGGCGCGGAGATGGTGGCGAGCGTCGCGCTACCGGCGCTGGCGCATGACGATCTCTCGGCGGCCGCTCTGGGCGCGTATGACCGGCTTTACCGACAAGCCTTCCGGGGTAAGCGTCTGGTGGAACAGATCATTCAGCTCGCGGTCCAGACACCGCCGCTCATGAATCACATCGCCCACGTGTTGCGGGAGCGCAAGGCGATGGCAGATACGATGATCGCCGTGACGGGTGATTTTCTTCCGGCGAGCGCCGTCTTGCGTCCTGGCTATCTGTTGCGGCTGATCGTGTAAGACACGGCGTTCATGATCTATGGAGGAAGCCTCAGGTGCGAGTAGGGATCATCGCGCAGACTCTATTGGAGCGGCTCGCGCTGGCGACGGGGAGAGTTCCTGAGCCTATTGTCGAGGTGTTTCCTCCGCTCGTGCTGGCGCGAAGTATCATGGCGGCGACACAGCTGGGTGTCTTTGACGCGCTGGGCGGCCAGGCGCTCACGGGGGATGGAGTCGCGAAGGTGTGCGGCGCTGACCGGCGCGCTACCGTTGCGCTCCTGGAAGTTCTGGCGAGCGCGGGATACCTCAACGAGCGTGAGGGGGTCTATATGCTAGGCCCGAAAGCCCGGCGCTGGCTGAGAAGCGGGGATCCAGCGGATGTTAGCGCGTACATTCGCTTCAACTACCTCCAGTGGGACTGGCTTGGCGAGCTTGAGCGCTTTATCCAGACAGGTATCCCGGTCGCCTTTCATGATCGGCTGACGGACGATGAGTGGAAGGACTACGAGCGCGGCATGGCGGCTATCGCGCGGCTGACACTCCCTGAGGTGATCTGGCGCACGCCCATCCCGTCAGGCGCGACGGCGCTGCTCGATATTGGCGGAGGGCACGGGCTGGCTGCCACGCGGTTTTGCCAGCGCCACCCAAATCTTCACGCGACGGTGCTTGACCTGCCCCAGGCGCTGGACAGCGCACCGCCGCTCCCGGGGGATGTCCTGGCGCGCGTAAAGCGGGTGGCTGGTGACGCCCTGACCGCTGATCTGGGCGATGAGGCCTATGATGTGGTCTACATGGCCAATCTGCTGCACCACTTCGACGCCAGTCAGATCGCGCCGCTTGCTAGGCGGATCGCGGACGCGCTGCGCCCTGGCGGTATCTGGGTGATTCAGGATGGCGCTCGTGAGCGGCGGCGGCGTAGCGCGCCAATGGCGGCCGCCATTGGCGACCTCTATTTTGCCCTGACCAGCGCCTCGGGCTTCTGGGCATTTTCTGAGATGGCCGGGTGGCAGAAACAAGCGGGCCTGCGTCCTATGCGGCCAATTCGCCTGCTCACCGCGCCTGGCCAGGGCTTACAGATCGCAATGAAGTCGCGTGTGAGGGGAGGTCGCCAGTGAGAGAAGGCGCGCATGCGTCTGGAAGCAGCGGGGTCATGCGGGTGAAGGGCCTCTGGGCGCTCACGCATCCTGGCCCGAGCCTCGTCACAGCGCTGGCCTATGCCATCTTCGCGCTGCTGGCGGCGAGGGGGCATCCTGATCCTGTTACGCTGACCGTGACTGTGATTGGCATGATCGCGCTGCAGTTCGCCATTAGCGCCTTCAACGATTACCGCGACCGGTACGCCGACGCGCTGAGCCATAAGTTCAAGCCTGTGGCGCTGGGTGTGTTGTCGCCGCGCGCCGCGCTGGTGGCGACAGCGTTCTTCACCGTCGTGATGGTAGCATGCTACGCGCCATTCGGGCTCGGGCCACTGCTTATCGCGGGCTCTTTCCTTATCCTGGGGTTCGCCTATGACCTAGGCCTGAAATCCACGCCGCTGGGGGCAGTGATGATGGGGCTGGCGTTTCCGTTGCTACCCCTGCTAGCTTGGGACCTCTTCGCGAGCGTAAAGCCCGCGCTCTACTGGACATTCCCTATCGGCCTGGCGATTGGCGCCAGTATCCACATCGCCGACGCGCTGCCCGACGCTGTGGTGGACCAGGCTGCAGGCGCGCACGGTCTGACGCATGCGCTGGGTCGTTTTGCGTTCGGCGCAGGCTGGCTGTTGCTCGCTACAGCCAGCCTGCTGGTAGTCGCGCTCGCTGTCGCGGGAATGACGCCATCGCGGCCTGCCGTGCTGTTCGTCACCGTGCCGCTCTCGCTGATGTCGCCTCTGGCCGCCGCCGTCTTGCTTCAGCGCCGCGACCAGTCAGAGCGGCAGCGCCTGCGCGCCAACTTCGCCCTGACTGTCGCCACCGCGCTTGTGATCGCGGTTGGCTGGATTGCTTCCGCAGTCATGTAGCCTGGTTGCGGAAAGGGCTATAGTCATGGATGAGCAAGCGCAAGAGGTATGAGCGGGATATTCTGGGCGCTCGCGATGTATACGCTTTTACTCAGCGCCCAGTGCTTTTTTACAGCGTGTTAAACTGCCTGTCCCCCGCGTCACCGAGACCTGGGCAAATGTAGCCACGTTCGTCGAGGTGGTCATCCACCGCCGCGACGATGATGGGGACATCGGGGTGTTCGCGGCGCACGGCCATCAGCCCGTAGGGGGCGGCGATGAGTGAGACCAGCCGAAGGCCGCGCGCGCCGTAGCGTTTGAGCAAGGCTAGCGTGTCTATGGCTGAGCCGCCGGTAGCCAGCATCGGGTCAAGCATGAAGCTGGCGTGAATCCGGCCGCCGCGCTGGAGGTGCTCAAGGTTCTGATAATAGGCTACCGGGTGCAATGTCGTCTCATCTCGACGCAGGCCAATGTGCGCGACACGCGCCTCAGGCAGGGTCTGCC
Source organism: Chloroflexota bacterium (assembly GCA_021814145.1). GTDB lineage: Bacteria > Chloroflexota > Ktedonobacteria > Ktedonobacterales > JADMIN01 > JAKAIY01. Next base: position 3,914 of record JAKAIY010000076.1, on the reverse strand, counting down.
GGAAGCCTTCGGCCATTCCCAGGCCAGCGCGCAGGACTGGCGCGATGACAACCTCTCCCGTGAGCCGCGCGCCAATCATAGACTCCAGAGGGGTCTCAATCGGCGCTGGCTCCAGTTCAAGGTCGGCCATCGCCTCATACGCCATCAGCGCGCCCAGCTCGCGTGTCAGCGTGGCGAATCGCTCTGGCGGCGTCGTGCGGTCGCGCAACGCAGTCAATTTGTGCGCGATCAGAGGGTGCGATACGACCCGCACGCCGCTCAGCGCCAGCGCCTCTTCACGCGAAGGCTGCGCGACCCCACGCATCGGCAGTGTGTGATTCGCTTCGCCGTCTTGTTGCTCAGTCTTACCAATCATTACGTGTATTCCCCTCTACAGTGAGGCGCCGGGGACGCTTACTCGCGCTAACCGGAACGAGTAAGCTGATTCCACCGGCTCTGTCCAGCGCGCGCCGTAGCGCGCTCGCGCCCAGACTTCCAGTCTTCGCGCTGATTCGGTGAAAATATCAGCGGGGACCTGCCAGGTCAACGACCAGACTTGATTCGCGATATACGCAAAGCCCTCCGCGGCGGTATGCGTCGTTATCCATTCGGCGATGGTCCATTCCTCAACTACCAGTCCCCGGCCACGAGCCTCCGCGAGAATTTCCGAGAAGGCTGGCGCGCCCACGCGCTTCGGCTCAAAGCCCAGGCTGCGCACGATTTCCACCCACTCATCCTGCAACGGATGCGCGATTGGCGATCCGTGCGACATGTCCTGGCCGAGCAGCAGCGGCGCGCCAGGGCGCAGCGTTCGCAGCGCCTCGTCCAGCGCGCCGCGCCAGTTCGCAATAAGGTGCAGCACGTGCGTGGCGATCACCGCGTCGAAGCTCATGTCCGCGAAGGGCAGCCGCACGGCGTCCGCCAGCGCCACATCAAGCTTGCCCCACCGCTGGTCAGGCCGCGCCGTCCGCTCGGCGTCATACTTCGCACGCAGCCGCTCGGTCATGCGCTCTGAGATATCCACACCGGTGATATTCACTCCGCGCGCCAGCAGTGGCAACGCGATACGACCGGTGCCGACGCCAATTTCCAGCGCTGTGGCGCCGGGAACGAGCGGCCCATGTCGCATCATACCCGCGGCGATCATGTCGCTCACTTCTGGCGGATAGCCGCGTGTCCCATCGTAGCGATCCGCGACGCGATCGAATGAGAGTGATCCGGCGCCGAGCGGTAGCTGTTCACGATCAGCAGCGCTGTCATCTCTTGGGCTCATATAGCGCTGCTCCTTCCCTCCGCGTCGTTGCGACGCTTCGCCAGCCGCGCCTGGGAGAGCGAGTATCCCCGGCTGCGGTAGAGACGTATAGCGGCGTCATTGTCAAAGGATGTTGTGACCAGCACCGTGCTGAAGGCGCATTCGTCCAGGAAATAGCGCTCCGCCGCGTCCAGGAGCTCCATCGCCACGCCGCGCCTGCGGAAGGCTGGATGTACCAGCAACTCGTGGATGTACCCAGCGACCTCTTCGGCCTCGGCGTCCACTTGCGCCGTCGCCAGCAACAGACCCACAAGTGTCTCATTCCCCTCCTCGCGTTCAACCGCGACCCACAGAATTCCCTGCTCCGCTCGCAGCAGCTTCAGGCTTGCGCGCCCGCGACTGGTGGATGGTGAGATCAATTCCAGGGCGGCTCTGCGATCTTCAGCGGTGGCGCGGCGAACGGTAATTGGCGTCTCATCTTGGGGTGTCATGAAGTCCTCCGGGGCCGTCGGCGTCTCTCGGTGTGGTCCGCCTCTCGTGAGCAGTATACTCGGCGCGTGGCTTGACCGCTCGCTTGCGAGGAAATGGCGTGTGGTTGACGCCAGGAAATGGCTGTGCGCATTCTGCGGACAGAGCGTGCGACGAAGTGGTCGTGCGACCAACGAGGAGCGGTACGCGCATGAGCGATCCTGAAACTGGCCAGTCCCCCATGAGCGCCGAGGCGCCCCTGAGGCTGGGGCTTATTGCCGATAGCCCGGTCTTCCCGGGTCACTGGAGCGCCATTCTCGACCACGTTCACCTGGCTGATCAGCTTGGCTATGACTCTGTCTGGCTTGGCGAGGCCTGGGGCTATGAACTGTTCACTTCCCTGGCTGACCTTGTGCGCGTTACGAGCCACATCAAGCTGGGCGCGGGGGTCGCTAACGTCTTCTCGCGCACTCCCGCGCTGATCGCGAGCACCGCCGCCACGCTAGATGAGCGCTCCGGCGGGCGCATGCTGCTTGGACTGGGAACTTCTGGCCCGCAGGTAGTCGAGCATTGGCATGGCCTCCCGTACCAGAAGCCATTGCGACGCCTACGCGAGTATACAGAGATCATTAACACGATCATTGCCCGCCAGCCGTTGAGCTACAACGGCGAGATCTTCAAGCTGGAACGCGGTTTCACGCTGCGCTTTCACCCACCCCGAACGCACATTCCAATCTATATCGCTTCGCTGACAAATAAGAGCATCGTCCAAACCGGCTCCATCGCTGACGGCGTTCTGCCAACCTACTGGCCGGCCCATGCCTATCCAGTGATGCGCAGCCTGCTCGATGAGGGCTCGCTGTCCGCTGGCAGGCCTGCGGGATCGGTCAGGATCGCCTCATATATCATGTGCGAGATTCTGCTGGACGAGCGGGAGCGTGAGGCTGCTAGGCGGCGCGCGCGCGGCCCCATCGCATTCTACATTGGGCGCATGGGATCGTTCTACGCCGAGATGCTGGCCAGTTATGGCTTCGCTGGCGATGTGGAAGCCGTGAAAAAGAGTTGGGAGTCTGGGCAGCAGGCGGCGATCGCCGCAGTCAGCGATGAGCTTCTGGATGCGACCGCCGTGGTTGGCTTCCCGGACGAGATTTGCGCCCGGCTGCGTGAATGGACAGCCCTCGGCCTCGACGAGCCGCTGCTCTCACTCCCTCAGGCTGAGCCGGAAGGTGTTGCGGAGCGGCTGCGCGCGCTGGCGAGGGCCGCCAGACTCACCGCCGTGTAGCTGGCCTTACTGTTCCAGGCCTTCTACATGGCGGCGGACCTCCAGTTCATCATCCGCGGAAAGGTTCGCCAGGCGAGCAATCTCGTCAGGCGTTGCGGCGCTGGCCTGTTCCAGTTCCTCCTGGATCCGCTGGGCCGCAAGCGCCGTGTCCATATCCGCTGGCACCTCACGCTCCACTACTTCCTCGCGCACAACCTGGCCCTCGACAACGATGCGGTGCTTCACGCGAATCCGCTTCATTTTCGGCGGAGCCGGTTCAGCGGTGGGCGGCTCAGCAACCACTGGTTCAGCGGTTGTCTCAGCGACTGTCGGTTCGGAAGCCCCAGATTCGGCGGCCACAGGTTCAGCGGGAACGACTGACTCAACTGTGGCAGGCTCGCTTGTGACCGGCTCTGGCGATGAAGCGGGGTGGCTGAGCGCGTCAGCGGCGAGCGCGCCCGCTCCCGCGACGGCTCCGAGCCCAGCTAGCTCGGTGAGAGGGCCGGGTTCGTGTGTGGTGGTAGGCTCCGGTTCGGGCGTGACTGGCGCTGTCGGGGTTTCCCAGCTTGGCGTGTATGTCTCTGGCTGCGGCGCGGACGCGCTATAGACATCAGGCACAGGCGGCACATATGATTCCGCCGGTGGCTCTGGCTCAGCGGGTGGAACATAGGTTGGCGCGCCCTCTTGCGGCGTAATGTAGAGCGGCATGTCCGGTTCGGTCACCGTATCCGCGGCGTTGGTTCCGGCGCTCGGCGCCGCGTGGCTTTCGCTGGCGGAACTGACTTCGGTGGGCGCGGGTTCCTCAGGAAGCTCGATATAGCCAGGATAGGAGCTGGCGAATGCGATATCAGCGGCTGGCTCTAAGTATTCGGGTATCCCCGCGTCTGTAACATCGCCGCCGATACGAGGTGCCACGGGCGCGGCGGATTCAAGAAGTGTTACTGGCTCGGTGGG
>JAKAIY010000210.1 GCA_021814145.1 Chloroflexota bacterium | reverse complement strand
CGTCCGCCGTCTCCGCGTCCGCCGTCTCCGCGTCCGCCGTCTCCGCGTCCGCCGTCTCCGCGTCCGCCGTCTCCGCGTCCGCCGTCTCCGCGTCCGCTGGCTCCACGGCCACCGCGCCATCAGGGGGAGCCGCGCGCCACGCGACCCAGAGCAGCAGCGGCGTGATGAGCGCCGCCGCGCCCAGCCCGGCGTAGACGCTCAGCGCGTCCGCGCGCGCGTAGAGCGCCAGCCAGGTCGTCGGGCCGCCCCAGAGCGCGATCTCCAGCGGATAGCCCGCGCTTACCTCAGCCGCCAGCCAGGCCAGCCCCGCCACCGGCAGGATGACGCCTGCCACCGCCAGCGCCACTCCGACGGCTGGCGTCGCCCGGCGGGCCAGTCCGAGCGCGGCCAGCGCGACGCCCAGCGCCAGCGGAAGCAGCGTCATCAGCCCGTAAAAGATCGTGAGTGACACGCGCGCCTTCTCTCTACTGTATGTTCCAGATTCGCTGACGTGCTCGCGGCGGGCGGCCAGGGGAGAGGCGGCGCCCCACCGCTCACAGCTCGGCGCAGGCCGGGCAGAGATCGCGCGCCGCCAGCAGGGCCGGCGCCTCGCCAAGCGCGCGGCCCATCAGCAGCGCGGGCGCGCTCGCGATGACCTCCGCGCACGGCGTCTCCAGCCCCAGCGTCGCGACCGTTCCATCGCCTTCCAGCGTCACGGAGACCCGCGCCGGGCCATGCGGCGATTGCACCGTCGCCGCTCCTTCGCCTGCCGCCAGCTTGAGCGCCGCCTGTGGCAGTCCCGGCTCCCCATCCAGCTCTTCCAGGCAGGTCAGCGTAATGTCCACGCTCAGCTTCATGCCCGCCACCAGCCGCGCGACGGATGTCGCCACATCCAGCGGCGCGGTATCCAGCGCCTCCAGCGGCGACCAGTCCAGCGTGAGGATGCGATAGGCGTCATAGGGCAACGCCCGCCGGGGGTCGTCCGCGCTGGGGCCATGCGCCGGGCTGGACGGAACGCGCTCCACCACGCCGCCCAGCGGGCGGCCCAGCCCCTCGGTCGCGCGCCGCAGCGCGCCGCCGGGCGCCTCCGCCGCGCGCCATTCCTCGTAAATCCCCGGCGCCCCTTCGGCAAAGGCGCGCACCGGCTCCAGCGTCAGGCCGCCGCGCACGCCGCCCGGACGCGCCACGCCCCAGAAGACGCGCTCGCCCGTGGCCGCGCTGGCCGCCGCGAAAACGCGCTCGCGCTGCTCCAGCGCGCCAGCCCAGAGCTTGCGCTGGTCCACGGCGCGCGCGATCTCGCCGAGCGTCCAGAGGGCGCTACTGAGCCGCTCCAGCTCGGCGAACAGCGTGCGGACGAGCTGCGCCTTGCGCGCCACTTGCGGCTTCATGAACCGCTCCACGGCCAGGCAGAGCGCCAGCCGGTAGGACTGCCCGGCCCGCGCGCAGACGCGCTCCAGGATTACCAGCGCGTCATCCAGTGGCAGCCCTTCGGCCAGCTCCAGAACGCCGCGATGGCTATAGCCCGTCGCGCCCGCCGCCAGTGGCTCCACGCCCGTCACGCGCTCGCCGCGCAGCCGCAGCCGCAGCGCCAGCGGCTCGGCCAGCGCCGGATGATATGGCCCCAGAGGGAAGATTGTGCCCATAAGGCGCGCTCGCGCGCGGCTCCTTTCCACCGCCTCCCGGCTACCATCTGGCCCGCGTTCAGGCGCGCGGCGTCTCCAGACGGTCTGGGGGGATACGAGGCGATACGAGGCGATACGAGGCGATATGCCCGGACACGCCCAACGCGGGCGCGTCAACAGGTATCAGATATACAGAACGAACCGCGCCGCGCGCCGTCTCACCATGCGTCCTCGCGCTCCAGTTCACCCGGTCGCGGACGCACAAGGCGAGTATAGCATGCCCCCTCACCCCGCACAACCACCGGTGAGTGGCGGGCGCACGGCCTGTGAATGGTTGAACTTTCCGCGCCGCGCGTAAGCGATGGAGCCGGCGCAGGCCGGCTTCGTGGCCGCCAGGCCTTCAGGCGCGGTTTCAACCGCCCGCCCGCGCGCGGCGCCGCCCGGAAGGCCCCCACGCGGAAGCCCCCAACCCGCATGGGGGCGTCATTCCACTCGCCGCGCGGCGGGTCTTGTGGCGGCAGGCGTCGCCTCGCGCCGTGGCGATCAGGCGGCGGGCCGCTGATACTGGCCCCGCTCATGCGTTCGCTTCAGCCCCAGATATGCCGGATGAGGCCTGCGGAAAAGGCCCCCGCGCCGTGGGCCACCTGACGGAACCGTGTAACGTGATGAAAGGAGCGCATCATGGAGCCTGCGATGTACCCGGTACAGTTTTCGGTCGAGTATCCCGACCGCCCCCTCGACCGGCTGACGACATTCTTTCGCCTGTTCGTCGCGATCCCGATTCTGATCGTGCTGGGCGGTGTCGCCGGCGGGACATGGGAATGGAGCACGCAGAATGACAAAGTGGCGATTACAGCGGCGGGCGCCGGGGGTCTGCTGTTCTTCGCCCCCCTGCTCATGATCGTATTTCGCCAGAAGTACCCCCGGTGGTGGTTCGACTGGAACCTGGAGCTGCTGCGGTTCAGCAACCGGGTGGGCGTCTACCTCGCGTTGATGGACGACCGCTATCCCTCCACCGATGAGCGGCAGGCGGTCCGCCTCGACTATCCCTACCCCGATGTGCCGCGCGATCTCAACCGCTGGCTCCCGCTGGTCAAGTGGCTCCTGGCCCTGCCGCATTACATCGCGCTGGCCTTCCTCTACCTGGCGGCGATCGTAGCCGTCATCGTCGCGTGGTTCGCCATCCTGTTCACCGGACGGTATCCCCGCGGGTTCTTTGACCTGGTTGAGGGAGTCATTCGCTGGCATAATCGCGTGGTCGCGTACGCCTTTACGCTGGTCACAGACCAGTATCCACCCTTCCACATGACGCCATGACGCCATGACGCCAGGAAGCGATCAGACGGCACAGGGAACCCTCCCGCCCGGCGTGTGACGTTGTCCACAAACTCCCCCTTTCCTTTGCCCGCGCGCCTGTTTGCGGCTCCAGGGCATTGTTCCCAGCGGCGCGGCTTGCTATACTGCGGCTTGCGGCTGGTTGCCCGCCCGCGTTTTGTTTTAAGGAGGGGATATGCGACACGCGCGACGCTTGTCTTTCGGCTCGATTGGCGCGGCGGCGCTCACACTTGTCATGGTCCTCAGCGGCTGTGGCGCGGCGGTGGCTGGTGGACAGGGAGCGGTGGAGAACGTCGCGACGGCGGCGCCCACATCCACCCCCTTTCCCACCGCGACGGAGGATACCGCCGCCAGCGTCGTCCAATCGCCGGGATGTCCGCCACTTTCCACACCGACCCAGCCAGCGTATGTCGCGGTAGGCGCCCTGAGCGTCTCGATTCCCCAGCGCCTGGACAGCTATCCCAGCGCGTTGATGCCCAACAACGCGCCCAGCGCGCCCTATCAGGTCCCGTTGACCGCCAGTGAGTTGCAGGTAGGCGCGTTTCACCCGAACCCGCCCGTCAATCCCCAGCTGGCCAGCGGCTATGTTATCCAGATCTGCGACAGGACAGGCGCCGCGCACGCGCTCACAGGCATGAGCGTGCGGATCGCCAGCTTCACCCCGCGCGGCGGCGCCGTCACGGCCTGGCATATCTGCCAGGATGGCCCCTACGACGCGGCGACCAGACAGACGACACCGGGCTGTGGCGGCGGATTCGCGGGCGCCCGGCTCACGGCTACCCTGTCCAGCGATAGCGCCGGCGCCTCGGCGTCTGTCACAGGGGCGGCCTGGCCAGTGACGATTGGCCCCAACCAGTCAATCGTGATCGCCGTCGCCGTGAACGGGCTGAGCGCTCAGGGCGTCTACACCCTCAGCTTCGGCGTCAGTGTGGATGGCGCGGCGCCCGTGGCGCTGGCGCCGAGCGATGGCTCCTTCCTCATGGCCCCGTCAGCGACCGTGTGGACGGGGACCGCGTGTGAAACGTCAGCGATGCTGGCGCAAATCCCAGCCTCCAGCCAGGACGCCTACTACGTCTGCCCGCCCGCCGCGTGAGGGGAAAACGCGCTCACGCCGCTCCAGCGCGCCAGCCCAGAGCTTGCGCTGGTCCACGGCGCGCGCGATCTCGCCGAGCGTCCAGAGGGCGCTACTGAGCCGCTCCAGCTCGGCGAACAGCGTGCGGACGAGCTG